>JABDJV010000081.1 GCA_013003295.1 Pyrinomonadaceae bacterium
AAACAGCTCTGTTCGGTGCGAGACAATTGGGATGACTATTTGGAAACCGGCGCGACGGTGATCGGAATCTCGACCGATTCGGCGGAATCTCATAAAGATTTTAAAGAAAAACACGGCTTTCCATTTACACTTCTGGCAGATGAAAATGGCCGCGTTGTTTCCGCGTATGGCGCTAAATCGTGGATTCCGGGTAAATCTGCGCGAGCGGTTGTTGTCATCGACAAACAGGGAAATATCGCCAGTCACAAGGTTCAAAGCCTCGGTGTTTTCGCGCCCGGCGACGATGAGGTCATTGCCGCCATACGTGAATCGCAATCGGCCGAAAACTAAACGTGCATAAGATTTTTCTTATTACGGGAATTTTGGTTTAATCGAAGAACCATACTAGATCGGCGGGCACCTTTGGCTGCGCTGAGGAGGAGAAATGGCTATATTTTCAAAAGATAAATTTGAATGTGCACGGTGCTCGAAGAATAATGAGCCGCTTGGTTACGCGCCGGTTCCAACGGAGCTTGGTGAGCGGGTCGGGACGACGACGTGTGGAGAGTGTTGGCAGGAATGGCTTCAAAAGCAAAATCAGTTAATTAACCATTTCGGCTTGGATGTTTCGCAACCTGACACGCACGAGTATTTGTTTGACCAAATGAAACTATTCTTCTTTGATGAAGGCGAAAAGCTCGAAGATATAGATGAATCAAAAGAGGGAAGTATTTCATGGTGATCAAGATTTACCGCGGAGACGCAGAGGCTTTTCGCTCTATCAACCCGTAGAGATCGAGCGACCATTTTGCTGCAATGAATAATCGAAGATTTTTAAGCGTTTTCAAGTTTTTCTCTGCATCGCCGCGTCTCTGCGGTTTGTTGTTCATATTAATTGGCGGAGCGATTCCGCTTTTTTCTTACCCGTCGAAACAACTCAACATGGGTATTTTCAAAGATCAGGAAAAAGTGCGTGCACCCGAACTAAAAGGGGGCAAGGGTTGGCTAAATACTGACAAACCCCTTTCGATAGCGGGACTGAAGGGTAAGGTCGTGCTTCTCGATTTTTGGACCTACGGCTGTATCAATTGTATTCACATAATTCCCGATCTGAAGTTTCTCGAGGCAAAATATTCCAAAAATCTGGTTGTGATCGGGGTCCATTCGGCGAAATTTAAGAATGAGGCTGAAAATAAGAATATTCGAAAGATCATAATGCGTTACGGAATTGAGCATCCGGTTGTTAACGACGCCGATTTTAAGATTTGGGACGCCTATGCGGTGCGGGCATGGCCGACGCAAGTCCTGATCGATCCGGCGGGCTACGTCGTCGGACGCGTTTCAGGTGAGGGCCATCTCGATACGCTTGATCGCGTGATCGGTGAAAAGGTCGAGGAATTTCGGAAGAAGGATCAGCTCGACGAAACCCCGCTAAAGTTTGCACTTGAACGCGCAAAGGTTGGCGATCTCCCGCTTGCGTTTCCGGGGAAAGTGCTAGCGGATCCCGAATCGAACCGGCTCTTTATCGCTGACTCAAATCACAACCGAATTGTCATCACGGATCTCGATGGAAAACTGATCGATGTCGTTGGTTCGGGCGACGCATCCCCAAAGGACGGCGATTTTTTAAACGCCGGGTTTAACAAACCACAGGGAATGGCTGTCGACGGTGATATTTTATATGTTGCCGACACCGAAAATCACCGAATCAGGAGGGTCGATCTAAAGAGCAAAACGGTTGAAACGATTGCCGGAACGGGGGTCTTGCGAGACTTCAATGGTTTTGGCGACAGCGGTTTGGAAACCGCCTTGCGCTCTCCCTGGGACGTCGAGAAGGTTGGCAAGTATTTATTCGTAGCAATGGCGGGTTCGCACCAGATCTGGCGAATGGACCTTGATAGGGGATACATCGCGCCGTATGCAGGAACGCGCGGCGAATCAAGAAGGGATGGAAAAATAAAAATTTCGGAGTTTGCACAGCCGTCAGGAATCGTCTCGGATGGGAAGAGAATCTTTGTAGCGGACAGCGAATCCAATATTATTCGCGACATTGATCTGGAAAAGGAGCACGTCTCAACACTGGTCGGCGGAGATCTGTTTGCTTTTGGCGACAAAGATGGGACCGGTGACGACGTGCGTCTGCAGCACCCGTTAGGCATCGATCTTTACCAGGGAAAAGTCTTGATCGCTGACACCTACAATCACAAGGTCAAAATACTTGATGTTGAAAAGCGTAAAGTCAAAACCCTGATCGGTACTGGAGACGAAGGGCAGAAAGATGGCAGAAATGCGAGTTTTTACGAGCCCGGCGGAATCAGTGTAGCGGGCGACCGCCTTTACGTAGCCGATACCAATAATCATGCCGTCAGAATCGTGGACCTGAAAACCAGGCAAACAGCGACGTTAAAGATCCAAGGTTTGAAGCCGCCGGCAGAAAAGGTCAGCAGGGTTGTCTCGCCAAATCTAAAGGTATTTAACCTGGGTCGTAAGAAGATCCCCATCGGATCGAAAAGCTCGCTTACGTTCGATGTTGAGCTGCCGAATGGATTCCATCTCAATCCGAATGCACCTCAAAAGTATGAAGTCACTTTTAGAGGCGGAAAAGGGATCGAGATCGAGAGGCCAAAGGAGAGATTTGAGGATCTTCCGCTCAGAGTTGAATTCCGCACACGTGAGGCAACAACTTCGAAGATCAGCGCAAAGTTAACGATCTATTATTGCCGCGAAGATAATACCGGGGTTTGCTACATCAAAACGCTGATTTGGAATGTACCGATCGATGTCGTAAGTGGTGCGACAGCAGATATTCACTTGACGGCTAGCGTGAAATAATCTTCCTTTGCTCCATCAGTTATGAAAAGACGCGACGCTTTAAAAGGGTTAGTATTGCTGCCGTTTTTGGTCAAACCGATGTTGGGGCAGCGACGCCGGTCAACTTCCAGGAGGAACAACAGCATAATCAAGCCAAAAAGATTGTCAGTCGGCGACACTGTGGGTGTTATTGCGCCTTCTAGCGGAGTATCGCAGAGTGATTTTGACGATGCGCTCCAAAATTTGAGTGAGCTCGGATTTAAGACAAGAGCCGGGAAATATTCGCGCGGCTCGAATGGATTCCTTTCCGGCACAGATCGGGAGCGGCTATATGATCTACATTGGGCATTTCGAAATCCAAAGCTGGATGCCGTTTGGTGTGTCCGCGGCGGGTATGGAGCTTCGCGGCTGCTTCCTTATGTGAACTACAATTTGATCAGAAAGAACCCAAAGATCTTTGTCGGGTACTCGGATATTACTGCGCTGCACATCGCAATCTTTCAGGAAGCGCGTTTAGTGACCTTTCACGGTCCGGTGGGTGCATCGAATTTTACCGAATACACAAAGAAACATCTTTTGAATACGCTCGTCAATCCTGTTTCCAATTACGAAATAAATCTTCCGTTGCCGCCCGAAGGTGCTGATCCCGCACTTTACAAAGCAAAAGTGATCAAATCAGGACGGTGTCGAGGACGGCTCGTTGGGGGGAATTTAAGTTTGCTTTCCGCGATGGCCGGAACGCCGTTTGGTTTGAAAAATGTACGCGGGAAGATACTCTTTATTGAGGATGTTAGCGAGCCGCCCTACCGCGTTGACCGAATGCTCACACAGCTGCGTCAAAGCGTTAATATGCGCTCGCTGGCTGGAATCGGAGTCGGAGTGTTTACCAGGGGGGAGCCGGATCCCGATAAGCCGTCACAATCCTTATTGGAGGTTTTGAAGGAGAGGCTTGGAGACCTGGGAATTCCCGTTATTTACGGACTTTCATTCGGGCACATACGAGACCAATTCACGTTGCCGGTGGGAATCAGAGCAGAGCTCGATACGTCCAGATCAACAATGACGCTGCTTGAAAAAGCCGTAGTCTGACAAATCCGATTTTTTTGCCTGCGAAGTTTTTAAAACAAACTATTCGCATTGGTTTTCATCTCTAACCAATTGTGATTGCAAATAAACGAAACTTTTTTAGGAATTTCGTTGTAAACTGTTTTTAACTAATCTCTCTCCAACATCTTTAGAAAATCTGAGGTCCATATTTTTAATGTCGAAATTTTTCAAATTCCCTCTATTGGCCGTTATTATAATGTCTGCTGCTGCGTTCCTATATGCGCAGGACGCGTCAACGGTCAATCTAAGCGGAACCGTGAAGAGCGCGGTTAACGACGAGCTTATTCCGGGAGTTTCGGTAGAGATTCCGCGGTTGAAGAAAAGCACCGAAACGGATGAGAACGGAAGATTTGAGTTTCGCGGATTGCCCAACGGAACCTACACGGTGATCACCCATATTGAAGGTTTTGCCGACAAGGCACAATCGGTAAAGATTTCCGGCGGGGCCGCAACCCTTGATTTCGAACTGGATTTAAAATCGCTCAGCGCCGAAGTTACAATTACTGCGAGTGGCGAAGGGGAATCGGTTTACGAAGTCTTTTCATCAGTAAATTCGATTGGCACAACTAGCATTACTGAGAAAGCCAGCACTTCGATCGGCGAGATTCTAGAAAGTCAGCCTGGTGTAAGCAAACGGTCATTTGGAAGCGCCGGAACCGGGCGTCCGACGATTCGCGGGTTTGAAGGCGATCGGGTGCTTGTACTTCAGGATGGCGTTCGAACGGGTTCCCTTGGAGCGCAATCGGGAGATCATGGCGAACCGGTCGCACCTTTTAATCTGGAAAGGCTGGAAGTGATCAAAGGGCCGGCGACATTGCTCTATGGAAGCAATGCGATCGGCGGGGTAGTTAACGCCGTGACCGAAGATGAAAACGACGCTCATCCCGGATTTCGTGGTTACCTGACCGGAACCGGCGGAACGGTGAACCGTCAAGCTGGAATAGCAGGCGGAATTGAATATGGCGTCAAAAAGACACTTTTTAACCTGAATTTAAACTCTTCAAGGGACGGTGATTATCAAACTCCGCTCGGAAGGATCCCGAATTCCGGCTCACGAGCAAAAGGCGGATCCGGGGGGCTTGGTTATTTTTCGGAGAAGGGGTTTATTCGCGGAGGCATTAATCTGGATCGTCGCCGATACGGTATTCCCTATGCACCCCTGTTTGAATCCGGGGAGCTTTTAAGTATTGCCAACGGTGGAGCAGATTGTGATGTCGTCGATTGCCAATTTGATTTCAGCGTTTTGCAAAACACCTTTGAGAATCAACTTCCGTCAATTCCCGATGAACAGATTGACATCAAAATGCGGAAGAATAACTACCGCTTCATTGCCGGCTTCCGCGATCTAAAGCGTGGGGTTACGGAGGGTACCTTTACGGTCGACTTTACGGATTACCGACATCAGGAGATCGAAACGGAAGACTTAACAGATACGATCGCGACGACCTTTGATAACGATGTGTTCTCATATCGGGGAACGTTCAGGCAGGCGAAATACAAGAAACTATCAGGGCAGTTTGGTTTTGAAGGATATCGACGGAGCTACGAAACGGTTGGAGCGGAGTCCTTGATCGATGGTAGGGTTCGACAGAACAACTTTTCGGTATTTGGACTTCAGGAAGTTTCATTTGACCGCGTGGCCCTGCAATTCGGTGCGAGGGTTGAGACCAATCGTTTTCGTCCGACTAATAATGCTTTGTTGGAAAGGAGTTTTACGGGCTTTTCGGGTGCTGTAGGAGCAAGATTTACGGTTTGGAAAGGTGGCTCGCTGATCACTAGTTTTTCAAGTTCCTATCGGCCGCCTTCGCTTGAAGAGCTTTACAATATGGGACCGCACATCGGGACAGTAACGTTTGAGATAGGCGATCAAGACCTTCAGCGGGAACGCTCAAATGGATTCGAGCTGAGCTTCAGGCAAAATTCCGAACGGATTCGCTTTAACGGGAGTATTTTCTATAACGACATAAATAATTTTATCTATGCCGCACCTCAGGATTTTGATGGAAACGGAATAGTTGACATTGATGATGGATTACCGATAGCTGCATTTATTCAAAGCGACGCAAGATTCTATGGTGCGGATGCCCGGCTGGATGTGGATATTAATGATCACTTTGGAATCTTCGTTTCGGGAGACGTAGTCAATGCAAAGCTAAAGAATTCGGAAACGCCGCTTGTTCGGATCACGCCCGCGAGGCTGAGAATTGGAACGGATATACGTCTAAACAGCTTGAGTATCAGACCCGAGGCAGTGTTCGTTGGTGAAAAAGGAGCTGGCGATATTTTCCCACTTGAAACCACAACGGAGGGTTACGGCC
>JABDJV010000088.1 GCA_013003295.1 Pyrinomonadaceae bacterium
GGGAAGGGCATTCGTACTTTCAACGAGTTTTTATTCAATGAACGCGCTGTACGAGCTGGTTTCGTCCAGGGTGAATTTCCCATGCTTTCTGCAGGGCTCAATGTCAAAGGCGGGTTTATTGGAGCGATATCGTGAAACCCCAAATGCGGTGCTTTTCGCGACTTCATCATTTTGGCAGGGGGTCGACGTACGTGGTGAACAACTTTCCTGCGTGATAATAGACAAGCTTCCGTTTGCCGTTCCAAGTGATCCGGTAGTCGCCGCTCGTTCGCGTTATATTGATGAAAACGGGGGAAAATCATTTTTTGAATATAGCGTTCCGACCGCGATTATCTCCTTAAAGCAGGGAATCGGACGGCTCATCAGAAGCAAAACGGACCGGGGCGTGATCGCGCTTTTGGATTCGCGTTTGCGGACAAAAAGCTATGGACGGGAATTTCTAAACAGTCTGCCAAAAGCGGAGATCACGACGGATTTGAGAGATGTTGAGGCGATGTTTGATGCGATTGAAATTGGTGCGGGTAGCAGCAAGTAAGGATGAACAGCGCCAAAGGCGTGAGGTAATAGAGCCCACGGCAACGCCGTGGGTAACGATATAATCGAATTAAAGCGCCAAAGGCGAGAAGTAGAATATGCCTCAGTCCTTATCCCAAAGGGATAAAAGGAAATAGCCTGGCGATTTATCGCTAGGGAAAGATGAACAAGAAATTGAAGTCCTGAAGGGACGAAAGAACAGACGAAATGCCTCAATCCCTCATAAACCAGATGCTTCACTGCGTTTTTAGCACCAAGGAACGCTGTCCGACGATAACCCCGGAGCTCGCGGAACGTCTATATCCTTAATTCGGTGGAATTGCTCGCAAATGTAAGATCAAACTCCTCGCCGTTGGAGGAATGCCTGACCACGTAAATTTATTGATCTCGATGCCTTCGACGATTTCGCTCGCCAAGGTAGTCCAGCAATTGAAAGGAAGTTCATCGAAGTGGATCCACGAAACATTCCCGGAGCACCGAAGATTTGAGTGGCAAAGGGGTTATGCGGCTTTTTCGATTGGAATTGGAGATTTAGAAAGAACAGTTGCATATTTACGTAATCAAGAGAAACATCACGAAAATAGAAGTTTCGAAGATGAGTATCTGGCCTTTGTAAAGAAAAACGGCTTGGAATATGATGAAAAATATGTACTTGATTAAATCTTTCTGTCGCCCCTTCAGGGCTTGCAACCTGATTGGGCATTCCTAGCGATGAATCGCCAGGCTATTGGCTTTTGTCCCGTTGGGACGGCAAATGGATTTGGTCGATCGCGAAGTTGGTCCCGCTAGTCGTGTCCCACTAAGCGAAGTACACCGGTCCGTTGGTGATTACAGAATCAATGGAATCAACTTTATGTCATCATTCTACGAAGTAATGATCGAACGCAATTTCTCGTCCGCGCACCAACTGCGCGGATATACGGGGAAGTGTGAAAACCTGCACGGGCACAACTATAAGATCGAGATCTTCGCACGGGGTGAAGAGCTAAACAATATCGGGCTGCTGATAGATTTTGGCGATCTAAAAAAGGCTGCAGATGAGATCGTGAACTATCTTGATCATCGCAATATCAACGAACTCCCGCCATTTGACGAAGAACTAAATCCCTCAGCCGAGAACCTGGCAGCTTTTATTTGCGAATATTTGAATTCAAGGGTTGGAGATGAGCGGGTGAGGGTATACAAGGTTCGCTGCTACGAAACACCGACCAGCGTGGCCACATTTCAACTCGAATAAAAGTTTTTCTGGATTTTTTCAATTTCTCTGCTATCATTAGCTGCAAATCAGTTACATAAAAGACTTATGCAGATTGGAGTTCCAAAAGAATTACATCCGGACGAGAAGCGTGTTTCCCTCGTTCCGAAAGATGTAAAGAAGTTGGTACGTCTTGGAATCGATGTTTCGCTTGAAAACGGCTTGGGCGCTAGAGCCGGTTTTTCCGATGCCGAGTATAAGGAAGCGGGCGCTTCGATGGTCGCGGACCGCGATAGCTTGCTCAATGGGAGCGATCTTGTGTTGCGTCTTAGAAAACCCTCCGGCGATGAAATCTCAAAACTAAAAAAAGGCAGCACTCACGTGAGTTTTCTTGATCCGTTCAATGAATCTGAATTGATCGAGAATTTTCGGTCAAATGAGATTACAGCGATCAGCATGGAGATGATTCCGCGAACAACGCTGGCCCAAAAGATGGATGCTTTGAGCTCGCAGGCAAATCTGGCCGGCTACGTGATGGTCATTCTCGCATGCCAGAAACTTCCAAGTATATTGCCGATGATGATGACCCCGGCCGGAACTTTGAAGCCGGCTACAGTTTTTGTGATCGGTGCCGGAGTGGCCGGGCTGCAGGCGATCGCGACGTCTAAAAGGCTTGGCGCGAAAGTGATCGCTTTTGATACCCGCGCCGTCGTTGCCGAACAGGTTCAGTCACTTGGAGCGAAGTTTCTCGAAATAGATCTTGGCGAAACGGCTCAAACAAAGGATGGATATGCCGTCGAGCTGACGCCCGAACAGATCGAACTCCAAAAACAGGGACAAAAAAAGCAGATAGCTGAATCCGACGTCGTTATTACCACCGCCCAACTTTTCGGACGCAAACCGCCCCTGATCATTCCGAAAGATATGGTTTCGGAAATGAAGCCGGGAAGCGTGATCGTTGATATGGCAGCTGAAAATGGTGGAAATGTCGAAGGATCGGTTGCCGGTGAAACGGTCGAGTTAGATGGTGTGACGATTATCGGCGATGGGAATTGGACCAATTTTGTAGCAAAGGATGCGAGCGTAATGTATTCCTCAAACCTGTTCAATTTGATCGACGAATTTTGGGACAAAGAAGAAAAGACTTTTAACCTGGATTTTGAAAATGAGATCGTGGCGGGCTGCGTTATCACCGATAAGGGCGAGATCGTAAATGAAACGATACGAAAACTGAAATGAGAATCCGCCCGCGAATCATGGGTTGAAAAGATTAGCGAGGAATAACCACAGATTAACACTGATGATGAAATAGATAAATCAAATGGTTTCTTATCGGTTTTTTTAATCGTTTTTCTATCTATGTTAGACATTCTATTTAGCGCGGGGCTGGTACGTTATGGAAATTGTATTTTTAGCATTCATATTGATCCTTTCGATCTTTCTGGGTTTTGAATTGATCAACAAAGTTCCGGCAACGCTGCATACGCCGCTAATGTCGGGATCAAACGCGATTTCCGGAATTACGCTGATCGGCGCATTGGTTTCGGCGGGTGCCGGAGCCGCCCAAATGGCAACGATTCTGGGTACTGCAGCTGTAACTCTGGCAACGATAAATGTTATCGGCGGTTACATGGTGACCGATCGTATGCTTGGAATGTTCAAGAAAAAGGAACGGGGAGATCAGAAGGCAGAAGGATAGTGCATTCGCAACGGACACAAAGTTATGAACTCGGCAGTAATTATTAACATTGCATACATCCTGTCGGCCGCATTGTTTATATATGGGCTGAAAGAATTGAGTTCGCCCGCAACGGCAAGACGCGGGAATTTTATTTCGTCTGTCGGGATGTTTATTGCGGTAGTTGTAACGCTGTTTAATCAAGGCATTCTCGAGTATCAATGGATCATATTGGGAATCGCGATCGGCGGTTTGATCGGAGCGGCGGCTGCGAGAACCGTTGCAATGACAGCGATGCCGGAAATGGTCGCGTTGTTCAACGGATTTGGCGGGCTGGCGAGTCTGCTTGTTGGCTGGGTGGCCCTCTACGGAGCAGGCACGACCACTTTTACGATAATTACGATAATCCTGTCGGTCCTGATCGGAGGAGTAACGTTCACTGGAAGTATTATCGCCTGGGGTAAACTCAGTGGAAAGATCGACGGCAAGCCGATCCTTTTTTCCGGACAGCAGATATTTAATACCCTCTTGATGCTCGGGATTCTTGTCTGCGGCGTTTTATTTGCTTTAGAGCCAACAAATCTAACTTATCTCTATGTAATTATCGCACTCTCGTTTGTTTTCGGAATTATGTTTGTGATTCCGATCGGCGGCGGCGACATGCCGGTAGTGATCTCGCTGCTTAACAGTTATTCCGGATTGGCCGCGTGTGCGGCAGGATTTGCGATAAACAATCTGCTTTTGATCGTCGCCGGTTCGCTCGTAGGAGCAAGCGGGATCATATTGACGAAAATAATGTGCAAGGCGATGAACCGTTCGCTTTCAAATGTCTTGTTCAGTGGTTTTGGCTCGCCAAAGCAAATAGCCGGCGAAGTCGAAGGAACAGTAAAGCCGATCGTTGCCGAAGATGCCTTTTACATACTGGAGGCGGCATCCAACGTTTTAGTCGTTCCGGGCTATGGAATGGCCGTAGCGCAGGCGCAGCACGTGGTGAAGGAACTCCAGGAATTGCTCGAGAAAAACGGCTGTGAAGTGGTATACGGTGTTCATCCGGTTGCGGGCCGTATGCCCGGACATATGAATGTTTTGCTCGCCGAGGCCGATGTCTCCTACGATGTATTGATGGAGATGGACTCGGTTAACCCGCGCATGGAGAATTTTGACGTGGCGATCGTGATCGGTGCAAACGATGTGGTCAACCCTGCAGCAAGGGAGGATGAATCGAGCCCGCTTTTTGGAATGCCGATTATAAACGTGGATATCGCCCGCACCGTATTTGTTTTGAAACGCTCAATGGCCGCCGGCTTCGCTGGTGTCCAAAACCCGCTTTTCTTTAAAGAAAATACGCGCATGCTCTTTGGTGATGCAAAAGAATCGATCAGCCAGGTGATCCGCGAATTTAGCGGATGATCTCAAGCCCGGCGACCGAAATTTCCTATTAACGATTTTTCCTAATTCTGTCAGCGATCTTAGACTCGATCCCATAACATCTTTTGATTTACAAAAAATCTCAGTGCACTCTGCGGCCTCCGTGGCTATATTCTTTTCACAGTTATGGTTGCAATTTCGCTGAGCTATTACGCAAAAAATATTCTGTTTCACAGTCTTCTAGTTTGCGCTTCTACGTATTTTCACCTGGAAGAGCAGATATTGAGGGGTATCTGTAGTGACAGAGAAATCAATCATCCGGGTGGAAAAACAAGCGAAGTGCCAAAATTTACCGCTCGCTCCCCGCGAGCGGTTTTGAGCGGGTCCACGGATCTGTTCAGAAAAGGGGCTAAACGGTGTGGGAGACGTGGCCCCTTTTCTTGTTATTTGGCCTTGGTTAAGGTTCAAGTATAAAAACTTTGTCCTAAACAAAAAAAGAATCCGCCACTAAAGCGGATTCTTTCTATTTTATTACTGGTCGGGGTGAGAGGATTTGAACCTCCGACCTCTCCGTCCCGAACGGAACGCGCTACCAGGCTGCGCTACACCCCGAAATCTCAATGCTAGAGTCTACGGTAATTTCTTGTCTTTAGTCAAACTTCAACCGCCTCTTCCTGAGGCTCTTTATCGCGTTCTGATCGATGCTTAAAGTATTCAATGATCGGAGGCAATATTGATAGGAAAACCACAACGATCACGACCTTTTCGATATGGTCCTGAAGCTTGATCCCAAGAGCTTGTTCGACAACTCCTCCGAGGAAGTAGCCGACCAATACCAATCCAAATATCCAGATAAAACCGCCGAGTAAGCTATAGGTAACAAATATCCGGTAAGGCATTCCTGATGCGCCAATCACAAGCGGTGCAAATGTTCTTACGATTGGAACAAATCGCGCTAAAATAATGGTTTTCGGGCCATGCTTTTCAAAAAATTTATTTGCCTTTTCAACCCTGCTCGGCTTAAAGATAAACGAATCCTCACGCTTAAAAAGGCTCTTGCCCATAAATCTTCCGGTCCAATATCCGGTGCTGTCTCCAATCACCGATCCAAGGAAGAAGGCCGGAAGCACGTAAAGGATATTGAGCTTTTCCGGGAGCGTCTTTGCCATCAACCCGGTCACAACTAAAAGGGAATCGCCCGGCAAGAAAAACCCTACGGCCAAACCAACTTCGGCAAAAATAATAAAAAACAATCCGAAATATACGTAAACGCCCAGGAGGTCAAGAAGCCAATTGATCAAATTGTCCGGCTTTATAAAATCTAAGATTTGATAAATAAGATCCATATATAAAAAAGGCTAGGCGGCTGCCGCGTCTAGCAGAATAATCGTAACAAATTACCTTCCTCTTCAAAAATGCATCCGGCTACATTTTAAACCGAATAGTCATTTCTCTCTGCCCAATCGTCGGATAAACTCTCGATAAATTCAAACTCATTTTGATCCGAATCATAATAATAAGCGCGTTTTCTATTCGGATGCGGCACGACAGTATTTTGTTTGTAGGCGGTCTCAGCTAACCGTTTGATCAGGGCGTCGAGATCAATGCTTTCAACCGTTATGTTGGCGTGTTCGAGATAGCAATTCATCGTAGATTCATTAACCCTTGTTTTCCCACCCGTGCTCGCCGATCAGAGGCACAAAAGAGCATTTCCCGAAGTCTTCCTGCTTAAAACCGTCTTTCGTTTTTTTGATTCGGATCAGATTCTGTGATCGTTCGTTGGCGCCGATAGGGATCACTATTTTTCCCCCTTCTTTCAGTTGCTCAAGGAGTGGTTGAGGTATCTCGGGGCTTCCGGCCGCAACCAGAATTCCATCAAACGGCGAGTAAAGTTCCCAGCCATTCGTTCCATCCGCGCACTGAAGAGTAACATTGCGAATGCCAAATTCATCCAATCTTTGCTGCGCTTCGTTTGCCAGTTTTTGCACTCGCTCTATCGAAAAGACCTTTCCTGCAAGCTTTGAAAGGATCACAGTTTGGTAACCCGAGCCTGCTCCTAACTCTAAAACTTTTTCCTGCCCGCCGAGTTCAAGGAGCTCGGTCATACGGGCAACGATGTAAGGCTGGGAGATCGTCTGGTTTCCGGCGATCGGCAACGCATTATCCTTGTAAGCTTGAAATTTCAGCGCATCCGAAAGAAACAGATGCCGCGGGACAGTATTCATCACTTCGAGGACGGCTTCGTCCTTTATCTTATAGTGATCGCGTAAACGGTCAACCATCTGCTGGCGTGGAATTTGGTGTTCGTCCATCTCTCTCTAAATAGTTTGGTGAGTTGACTGAGTTTTCTGAGTTGACTGAGTTGACTGAGTTTTCTGAGTTGACTGAGTTTTCTGAGTTGACTGAGTTGCCAAGTTATTGAAAATTTCTGAACGACCAACCTGTAAACTCAGCAAACC
>JABDJV010000247.1 GCA_013003295.1 Pyrinomonadaceae bacterium
ATCGAAGAGGCCCTACCGTTTGCCGATTTCATTTTGATAATGTCGGTCAATCCGGGATTTGGGGGGCAAAAGTTTATCCAGACTTCAATTGAAAAAGTGAAGAGGCTTCGGGAAATGATTTCTGCCCGCGGCCTGGATTCGAGAATTGAGATCGATGGCGGCATTGATGAGAATAACATCGGTGAAGTGGTCGAGGCGGGCGCGGAATTGGTTGTATCGGGTTCGTCGATTTTTGGAAAAGAGGATCCTACCGAAGCGGTCAGGGAAATGATAGACAAAGCGACGGTCTGGGTTTAGGCAATTTTCCAGGATTATAAGAGTTTAGAGGTATTTATGAATTTTAGAAACATTTCATTGGGGCTGTTTATTATTTTGGCATTGGTCGTCCCGGGACTTGCGCAGGTGAATGGAACCCCTTCGCAGCGACTGGAAATAATGCGTCAGAAATTGGAAACAATGAAGCGCTCATTGGGAACATCGGCGTCGGTTTTGAAGAAGGAAAAACGCGACGGCGATGATAAAGACAATCCGGAAACTCCCCTCGGACGCCTTGTTTCGCTCGAAAAGGAATCCTCCGGTTTGCTCAATGAGGTAAATAGCCTCCGAGGAAAACTGGGTCGATCTGAAAAGTATGAGCTCAGCGATATCGACAGTCTGGAAGAGAGGGTAGCAAAATTTCAAAGCCGAGTAGATAAAGCGCTTTTGGAAACAGCTGAATTCCGCTCAAAAGAGGTTTCGCAGGTAGGCAAAGCCCGAAAGAAGAAGAAAAAGAAGAAATTCCTTGGTATATTTGGCGGTGGAACCGATGAGTACGAGGAATTGATCGGAAGCGTGACACCGGGACGTGACCGCGAACTATTCATCGTTGCGACCAGAGAGATTCGAAAGAAGAACTTTGACGTCGGCAGACTCTTGTTTCAAACAATCATCTCGACCTATCCCGATTCTGCCTACCTGCCAATGTCTAAACTTGCTGTGGCCGATAGTTTTTATCTGGAAGGCGGAACGAGCGCGCTGATTCAGGCAGCGGCAAATTATCAGGACTGGCTTACATTTTTTCCTACACACCCCTTAGCGGACCGGGTTTTGTTAAAAATAGCGGAATCCGAAATGCGTCAGATCGGCTTGCCCGATCGTGATATTACGAGGGCCAAAAAAGCTGAACAAAGGCTCAAAGCTTTACTCCAGAAATACCCGAATACGCCGTTGCTTCCAATGGTTAAGGATCGTCTTGCAGAAGTTCAGGACAATCTCGCCTACCATGATCTCGGTGTTGGAAATTTCTATTACAAGCAATCTGTCAAGTACAAAAAAGGCGGGTTGAAAGGCGCGCAATCAAGATATCGGGACTTGATTGAAAAGTATCCTGATTTCTCCGGAAAAGATGAAGCGCTTTACAAACTGGCGGTTACTTACTTGATCGAAGAAGAAACTGACCAGGCTGCGCGGTACTTTCAGGAGATAGTTCGCGATTTTCCCAATAGTGATCGGGTTGAAAAAGCAAAGGAACAGCTCGCCCTGATCGGAGCCTCGATCCCAAAACCCAATCCGAAGAAGATGAAGGTGATCCCTCAAGAAAAGAAATCATTCCTGACAAACTTCAGAAATGAGTTTTTTGGTATTTATCCGCTAACAATCGATAAAAATGGGGTTCTGATGACGAAAAAGTTCGACAAAACGAAGTTTGAATTGATCGATCAGGTCATTGAAAACGAAGGTGACCTTCGTGATTCGCAAATACCAAAGGCTTTGACGACGATTATTTCAAATAAGAAACGGGCAGCGACGAAATAAGCGCTTGGGTCAATTCAGTCTGCGAAGCATTCATGCGTTAGAGAAGTTCTGTATTATTTCGGTTCTGATGAAAAGATACACAATATCCATCATTATTATAAGCTTGGTTTGCCTCTCTGTTTTTGCGCAAAAAGGTGAACGTCTTACCGATCGTAACGGTCCTGAGGGTAGGGCAGGCCTTATCCGTCAAGTTGGCGAGATCTCCCGCGAGAAACGGGAGGCGGCTTACGCCAAGCTTCTCGAAGGCCAGAGGCATTTATGGGAACTCGCACGCTTCAACTCTGATCCGCTTGACCGATCGAAAGAAGCACTAAAGATAAGGCGTGAGCGTTTGGCAAAAGCGGCTTTTCAGATGGCGGTTGAATTGAATCCAAGGCTCGCTGAAGGATACACGGCATTGGCTGAATTGGCGCTAGTATCAAAAAACGGGAACATTGAAGACGCAATAATGTTTGCACGGATCGCGGTGCGGCTGGATAAGACAAACTTTGGCAGCCACCTATACCTTGCAAGGCTCTACACTATCAAAAGCAATATTGGCCGGGGTAGGCTGAATGAAGGTTTCGCAAAAGGGGCGATCGAAGAATGGAATATGATCGCAAAGCTGGATCCGCGAAACGCCGAAGCGCATGCGTTTTTGAGCGCATTCTATGCTGAAACGAAGCAACCGGAAAAAAGGCTCGATGCACTAAGAAAGTGGGGTTCTGCTGCTGTACCGATAGAAAAAGGCTTTTATGCCCGTGTGATGCGAAGCGGGGAAGATATTTCGCCGGAAAACGCCGTGCCCAAACTAGGACAGGCACTTCTCGACGAAGGGAAAAATGAAGAAGCTCTCAAGGTTTTAAATCGTGCCGTCGCCTTTAACCCGCGAAATCCGCTGGCGCTGGATCTCTTGCGAAACGCATTGGTCAGCGCGGATGACGGATCCCTAGAGGCCTCGATCAGTGCTTTGAGACAGGCAGCGTTTGCAAATCCAGAAAATAAATCTTTAGTAGTATTGCTTGCAAAAACAATCGCCCGAACTGGAGCAGTTGAGGATGCGGCAAAAGTGCTAGCAGCCGCGGTTGAGAAATCCGGGATAAAGAATTCTGCGTCGGCTTCGGACCTTCAAGTTGCAGTTGGTGATATCTACGCCGATTCAAGGCAGGTAAATAAAGCAATTGCGGCTTATGAAAAGGCTCTCCAGATTCGAGGTGTTGAGAAAAAAACCCTGGTTGCGGCGGCCAATAAGGAGTTTGCGCTGAGGGTTTTCAACAAGATGATCCGGACTCTGAAACGTGCGAACCGGATCGACGAAGCAAAACTCCTGATCGAAGATTCTCGACCGATGTTTGGAAAGGACAGCCCTGATCTGAGTAAGGAGCATATCAATTTGCTTCTGGAAACCGGAAAGGAATTCGAAGCTTTGAAGGCAGTAATAGCTGCAAGAAAGAATGTACCCAAAGACATTTCCTTGTTGAGGTCTGAGGCTTCGATCCTGGTTCGTCTCGGAAAGGTGGAAAAAGGGGTTTCCCTTATTACCAACCTGATCGAAGATAAGCCAAAAAACGCTCTTCCGTCGATGCTCTACGACGATTTTTCTAACTACCTTTTTATCTCATCTCTTTATTCCGAGGCAAAACGGAAACAAAGGGCCGTTTCGGCGCTGACTAAAGCATTTAAAATTGCTGACGGTATTGAAAAAAAGCAGATCGTTAAACTCAACCTCGCATATGTCCACAGCAGTTTTGATGATTTTGCCACTGCCGAAAGGATTCTTCGCGAAGTATTAGCGCAATCACCTGAATATCCGCTCGCGCTTAATAATCTAGGCTACCTGCTGATCGGTCAAAACCGGAATTTGGAGGAGGCGCTGGAACTTATAAAAAGAGCTGTGAAAATCGAACCGCTGAATTCTTCTTACCTTGATAGCCTTGGTTGGGCATATTTTAAGCTGGGAAGGCTCGATGACGCTGAGGATTCTCTTCGAAAAGCGTTTCGTCTAAATTCCTCGTCGGCGACAATACTTGAGCACCTCGGGGATGTTTACAAAAAGCGCGGAAAAACAAGCCAGGCGAAGCTTGTTTGGCAGAAAGCATTAAACTATACGTTAAAAGCTAAAGAGGTAAACCGGCTCCGCTCAAAATTGGGTCGGGAATAGGCCCCTATCGGCTGAAAAGCAGAAAAAAGGTAACCGCGTCCAAATGCGGCTACCTTTTTTTTCTGGAATATCAACGCGATTCGATATTTTAAATTAATGGTAGGAGTTTCTTTGAAGAGACTTACTATCTCCATTCGCACGAGAACGCGGACCTAGCATTCCGCCGCCTCAAACGAAAACGCAACCCCGCAGTGATGCGGGTGAACGCAAAGTCGTGAATCTCAGCAATTGAGATTGTCTGGCTGCCGAAATGAGGTCAAAATGAATATCACATCAGTTTTTAATTCCCCCCAAAAAATAACACTCCTGATTATTAGCTTTTTGCTGACTCTGAGCTCGGCATTGGTCTCCCT
>JABDJV010000116.1 GCA_013003295.1 Pyrinomonadaceae bacterium
CGATTCAACCACTCTCGCACCTCTCCTTAAAAAAAATAGAATCCGAATGTTAGAAATCAGATGTCAATAAACCTTTGAGGACGTTCTTTTTTCTTTAAAAAACTCCTGCATGAGTCTCCTGCATTCAGATTCCAAAACACCTGACTGAATTTCTATTTGATGATTCAAAGAACCGTTGTCGCAAATATTAAATAACGTTTTGACAGCGCCAAAGCGCTCATCGTCCGCGCCGTAAACCAACCTTTTGATTCGGGCGTTTACCAACGCCCCGGCACACATAACGCAAGGCTCAATAGTCGTATAAAGCGTGCATCCAGTCAAACGATAATTATTAACTTTCTTGCCCGCTTTTCGCAAGGCGAGAACCTCTGCGTGGCCGGTCGGGTCATTGCCTCCGATCGTACAATTTCCTTGGGTGGCCAGTACAGTACCCTTGTGATCTATAATTACGGCCCCGATCGGGACCTCGTCGAGCGCGTAAGCCTCTTTTGCGGCGTCGATAGCCAAATTCATGTAGTGCTCGTCCCAATCTTCCATCCGGCTAATTTTATTCGATGTATCCAAAAACATGAAATGCCCGGAGCAACGAAGCTGAAAGCGCGCAATCATATGGTGTTAAACATTTATTAACTTGCATCTTATTTGTTAAAAGTTTAATCTTTAAATAGCGGATGCCCCAACCGCACTTCTTACAATCCCCATTCAAATATATGGAACACCTTCCTGATTCGCCTGAATCATCTTTTTCTCCAATTCCAGAAATGCAACCGGAAAATTCCGAGCTGGCTTCTTTAACCGAAGAGGTCAAAGAGCGGAGTATCAAGACGAAACCCGATCCAACGGCGATACCTCAAAAGCTTTCTACGCCAGAATTCAATACGACGATATCTCATTTTTATCGTGGTGAGGTCGCGCGTTCAAATGTATGGCGTACGCGGCTCGATGCAACGACCAATTGGGCAGTCATCACCGCGGGTGCAACTCTCTCCTTTGTTTTTAGCTCGGCTGACAATCCGCATTTCGCTATCCCCATTAACTCGATACTTGTAACGATCTTTCTTTTTATGGAGGCCAGGCGATACCGTTACTACGAAGTTTGGGCAAACCGTGTAAGAGTGTTGGAGACCGGATATTTCGCTCCGATGCTCTCCTACCGGACGATTCCGCCGGATAAAAAATGGGCAGAACACATTTCAGACGATCTTCTAACCCCCCAATTTACGATCACCGAGTGGGAAGCCGTTGGCCGCCGCTTGCGGAGCAACTATGTTTGGATATTTCTGTTGCTTGCTCTGAGTTGGGGGCTTAAGGTTTATCTTCATCCAACACCGGCGACAAGTATCGCCATGTTCTTTGACCGCGCTCAGGTCGGGATAGTTCCCGGATGGATCGTGATCGCGGTTGGATTCGTTTTCAATGCGATGATCATGGCCATTGCAATTGGCACGCTGAAATTGAACAACGCATCGAGTGAGGTTGAGCCGTACCGTGATGATGACTGGTTTTCGATCGGAAAGGCTTCAGATTGGACCGGAATGAGAGCGAGAAGGCGAAACTCGATCCGGCGCGCCAGGAGGGCCCGTGCGCGGACCAACGCAATTATTCACAAGACTGAGACTTAAGCACAACACAATCGATTTTCGATGAACAGGCAATCCGGATTTCAATTTTTGAAACCGATTCGATTGTCTGTTATTTTTTTACCTGTAAAAAACACATCTTAAGGAGAATCACAACGAATGTCAGAAGCACTTGAAGAACGTGGGAAAGCGCTCGAAAACCAGTATTTCCGTGAAAAAGAGCAGGAGCTTATCGAGAAATTGAAAGCAAAGCTAGAAGAGGAGGAAACAAAGGATTTGCATCTGGAATGTCCAAAATGCGACGGCAAACTTCTCGAAACCGAATATGAAAACATCGCTATCGATGTCTGCGACAAATGCTCCGGAGTTTGGCTTGATGCCGGCGAACTCGCACAAGCGATCGATAAGAACGAGGACAGCGGTTGGTTAAGCAGATTTTTTAGCTAGGTCGCGAAAAAAAAATAATTATGCGTATTGATAGATTTAGAATTGCGATTGGTCCATGGCTTTTATTGGTGCTTCTTGGGTTACCCCTTTCCGCTGAGGCTCAGAATGGGGCGACGGAGAGTTTCGTAAGGACACAAACGTTCAGGCTGGATTCACGGTTAATGAAACGCGAAATGCCGTATCGGGTGATCCTGCCCGTCGGATATGATGCACCCGGCAATAATGCAAAAAAATACCCGACGCTCTATTTGCTCCATGGCTTGACCGGAAACTTTAGAAACTGGAGCGACATGGCGAGGCTTGAAAAACACTCAAAGGACTATGGTTATCTAATTGTAATGCCCGAAGGAGATAACGGCTGGTATACCGATAGCGGCATGATCCCGAACGCCAAGTATGAATCATATATTATCCGCGAATTGATCAAGGAGATCGAAAACAAATTTCGCGTAAAAACGAACCGCGAAAGCCGGGCGATCGCGGGTCTCTCAATGGGCGGGTTTGGCGCGTTGAAGTTTGCCGTAAAGTACCCGGAGAAATTTGTTATTGCAGGCTCCTTCAGTGGAGCGCTGCGTGCAGCGGAATGGACTTCAAAGGAATTGTTGTCGACCCGCTCGAGAGTTTTGATCGTGTCAATTTCGAGTGCCTTTGGAAAGGCCGAAAGCGCAGCGCGTAAACGAAATGATCTATTTAGCATTGTAAGAAACAAAAATGCTGAGGATATTAAGGCTCTGCCGTTTTTATATCTGGATTGCGGTACCGAAGACTTTCTGGTGATGGAAAACCGGAAGTTCGCGACCTTGCTGCTAACAAAAAAGGCCGCGCATGAATTTCGACAGCTTCCGGGCAGGCACGACTGGAAATTCTGGGATTCTCAAATACAGGAATTTCTGAATGTTAGTAAAAGATTCGTAAAGTAATTCCCGGATGATTGCGAGTCCTGAATATTCGGCCAGCGTGAAGGAAGAAACAGTTTGGGCTAAGGTTTTTAAATGGACAGAGAGCCTTTGGAGAATTCCGATACACCAAAAACTATTCGCGGCCGCTTAGAGGAAGCGTTCGTAGGCGATTTAGATGGTACAGATTCGATCGTTTCGGGCTGGATCGAAACCGAGAACGGGGATGTGTTGATCTATCTTCTCAATAGCGAATTGGAGCGGGCTGGTGTGCGGGATAATGATCAGGTCGAAGCAGATATTGTGCCTGGGCGTGAAGATGATGGTGAGATGCACTACAAAGTCATAGATATTCGCCCGATAGATCGAAGTAGCGGCCAATAATTATTTAGCAAATCCTGCTTTGTTTCGCGTTCAAATACCGGAGGATTTATATGATCAGAAAACTCTTTATATCGAATTTGCTTCTACTCCTTGCATTTGGATTCACGGCGGCGGCGCAGCAGCGCACGGTCATAAACAGCAATTATGCCAAGAAAAAACTTCTGGGAAGGCATATGTTTTCTCTTCAATGGATCAGTTGGAAATATTTTGGCAGGGCGTATGTCAGGCAAAAAAGTGGGGTTCTTTATCTTACGGGCGAGCAAAAAGGACGCGGAAATGACGATTATCTGAAAATTGATGGCGTTATTACCGAGGTGAATCGATATAATTTCAAATTTGACGGAAAAGTTACCACCCGCGTTAGTCACAACAACCATGGTGAGCCGTGCGTCAGGGAAGGCGAGATGACATTTGCTATCACAAAGCGTCGGAAATACTGGCGCTTGCAGCAGATGCAAAGCCCTTGCGGCTCGGAAACTGACTACATCGATATTTATATGCGGCGCTGACACTTAACTAAAGCCCTCAATAGACGGATTGACCGAGATTCTCTAAGATATCTTAGTCAATCCATTTCATTTTAAATTTATGCTTAATTTTGCAATAGAGACCGCGCGGCAAGCCGGGAATATCTTGCTCGAAAAGTTCGATAAGAAGATCGCCATTTCGAAAAAGGGCGAGATAGATCTGGTCACCGAGGCCGATCTCGCATCCGAAAAATTCATAATCGATCGGATCAAGACGCAGCACCCATTGCACTCGATCCTTGCCGAGGAATCCGGTGAAGCGGTTTTGATCGGCGACGGTAAATGGAAGTGGATAATCGACCCGCTTGATGGTACGACCAATTATGCTCACGGTTACCCGTGTTTTTGCGTAACGATAGCGCTGGAATATCGGGAGGAGATCGTCGTTGCAGTGACATACGACCCGACGCGGGATGAGGTGTTTTCAGCAGAAAAAGACGGCGGTGCGAGCCTGAATAATAAAAACATTTCGGTTTCGGACACAGATGATATCGGAGACGCATTGCTGGTGACCGGTTTTCCATACGACATCTCTCAGCGTGAGAATTTCGCCCGGCATTTTGAGAAAATGCTCCTAAGATCGCGTGCGGTGAGGAGAGACGGCTCGGCTGCGATCGACCTGGCGTATGTTGCATGCGGACGATTTGACGGTTTTTGGGAAGAGGGGCTGAACCCTTGGGATATGGCCGCCGGCGTTCTACTCGTGGAGGAGGCGGGTGGTAGGGTGTCTTACTACGACGGCTCGAAGTTTAGCATTTATAAGCCGCCGCTTTGCGCAAGTAATGGAAGAATTCACAACGAAATGCTGCAGGTATTGCGGTAAATCATTTGTTAACTTGCTAAATACCGAACAGCGATTCTAAAATCAAAATCTATGGCATGGTTCAGGCGAAACAAACCAAAAATTGAAGGGCATCCCAATCCCGCTGAGCAAACGGTAAGAACCGAGGGCATATTTGAAAAATGTCCCGAATGCGACGAGGCACTTTACCGCCGTGAGCTTCGGGAGTCTTTCGAAGTCTGTATTCACTGCGGCCACCATTTTCGCCTGAACGCTCGAAAGCGGCTTGAAATGCTGTTCGATGAAGGAGTTTATGAAAAGCTGGATGAAGAGGTGATGTCGAGCGATCCTCTGGATTTCGTGGATTCAAAACCCTACAAGGAGAGGATCAAGCAAGCGAAAGAGAAGTCAGGGCTTCCGGAAGCACTGGTTTCCGGGAAAGGTACGGTCGGCGGACACAAAGTGTTTGCCGGCGCGATGGATATGTCTTTTATCGGCGGCTCAATGGGTTCGGCGGTCGGAGAGAAGATCACACGGCTCGTTGAGAGAGCTCTGAAAACCCGCGGGGCTGTTGTAATTTTCTCCGCATCAGGCGGCGCCAGAATGCAAGAAGGTACTCTTTCACTTATGCAGATGGCGAAAATTTCAGCGGTGCTGGCCCAGCTTCACGATGCTCAACTGCCGTTTATTTCAGTATTGACCGATCCGACCACCGGCGGCGTGACGGCAAGTTTCGCCATGCTTGGTGATGTAAATATCGCCGAGCCAAAAGCGCTGATAGGATTTGCCGGGCCTCGTGTGATCGAACAGACGATCCGTCAAAAACTCCCACAGGGATTTCAGCGTTCCGAATTTCTTTTGGAGCACGGAATGGTCGACATGGTGGTCGATCGAAGAGAACTAAAAAGTGAAGTCGCCCGTCTTCTGGACTTTATGATGAATGAAGAATTGGGTAACTAGTGTGAAATGTTAAGCAATGTATTTACAGTAATTTACGTGGAAAACCTTCAGAAAGTAGTTAAAGAGGTTAAAGCGTACAAAACGGATGAGGATCTGTGGGTTGTCACGGATTCCATCCCAAATTCGGGTGGAAACCTGGCGCTTCACCTGGCGGGCAATATCAAACACTTCTTCGGTGCCGTACTTGGCCGTAATGGTTATATTCGTGAAAGAGAACTAGAGTTTTCAGAAAAGGACCTTTCGAGAGATGACGTGGCCTTGAAGGTCGAAGAGGCGGCGACAGTTTTGAAAGAAACCCTGAGCCAAATGAGCGATGAAGACTTCGCCGGCGATTATCCTGAAGAAATTTTTGGAGAGACTCAAAAGACGATCACGATCGTTGCGTATATGCTCTCTCACCTCAATTATCATCTAGGACAAATGAATTATCACCGGCGGCTGCTTTCCAAGTAGATCGGTCGGGATAATTGCCGTTGGGATTCAATCAAATCTTCTTGCTTCGATCCGAGTTAAAAATCTAAGCCGTCTAGAAATGAATTTCCAGGAATCAATTGACTATCTCTTTGGTCTCGGCTATGAATTGTCCGTAAAGAAATTTGGATTGGAAAATACTTATACCCTTCTTGAAGCCCTCGGAAATCCACAGAATAGTTTTATAAAGATCCAGGTCGCCGGAACCAATGGTAAGGGCTCGACCTGCGCATTTCTTGAATCGATACTCGTGCAGGCGGGAATAGCTGTCGGGGTAAATACGTCGCCGCATCTTATTTCCGTAACCGAAAGAGTTCGCAAGAACGGGAATGACATTTCGGAAGAAAGGTTTGCGAAATACGTTACAAAAGTCAGGCGGATAAGCGCGGAGTTGGTCAGGCAAGGCAAACTGCAGGGAATGCCGACATTTTTTGAGCATATAACCTGCATTGCCCAACTGTACTTTGCCGATGAGGAGGTCGAAGTCGCGATTTTGGAGACCGGACTTGGCGGACGTTTTGATGCGACCACTGCAACGGAAGCGGAGATCGTCGCGATCACACCGATCGCTCTTGACCATACAAAAACCCTTGGCGATACGATCGAAAAGATCGCGCTGGAAAAAGCGGCTATAATTCGCGGGGGCGTCAGAGCGGTGATCGCTGATCAAAATGAAGCGGCGTTAGAGGTGATACTGAGCAAATGTGAAGAACACGAAATAAAACCGACATTTACCGGGTCGATCAAAGCTGAGGGCAGCGGCGACCGTTTGAGTTTTGAGACTCCTGTAGATACCTATAAGTCAGTAACACTGGGCCTTGCGGGCAAACATCAGGTTGAAAACGCAAAAACAGCGGTATTGCTGGCTGAAACCTTAAGAGATTTCGATTTCGAGATTTCAACTCGGGATGTCGAGACCGGATTGCAGCTTGCGGTCCATAAGGGCCGTTTGGAGTATGCAGACGGCATTCTCTATGACGGCGCCCATAACGTCTCGGGAGCGAAGGCGCTGCGGGAATATTTAGAGACATCCGTTGATCAACCGATCACCATGGTATTCGCTGCTATGGGGGGAAAGGATCTTTCAGAGATGTCGTCAGTTTTGTTCCCGTTGACGAGACATATCGTTTTTACAACCCCCGAAAACCCCAGGGCCAGACCCGCGCAGGAGACGGCACGATTTGTTTCGGACCACGTTAAGCCCAAAAATGTGTTTGTGATCGACGATGTCGGCAAAGCCTTCGAAAAGGCGAGGGATCTTTCCGGCGGGAATGGCCTTATACTGGTTACCGGTTCGCTGTATTTGATCGGCGAGATCAAGGCATATTTACAG
>JABDJV010000134.1 GCA_013003295.1 Pyrinomonadaceae bacterium
CGCAAAGATCACGCAATCGGAGGTTTCGGATAGTTTTGTCACACCGGTTCCGGTATACGTCGATTACGGAAAAGGTTGGGTTGAGCTTGGAAAAGCAACAATAGTCGGCAATAAGACCTATGAGCTAAACAATATCCCACTGCCGAGGAAACCGAAAAAGGTTGCGATCCTGGCACTGCACGATGTTTTGGCGACTAAAATAACCAACAAGAAAGTTAAATAAAAAATAAATAGAGACAGTTTTGTTCAAATTTTATATACTTTTAACACAGAGTATTTCTTTGAGAGCAAATTGTCTCTATTATTTTCCACAAAAAGCCAGGCAACACGGAGGTATTGACACTAATGATCAGAATGGGCAAAAGTTCGAAAACGGACGAAACAAACGAAACCACGGAACTTCAGCAACAAACTTCTACGACCGAATTTTCTGGTGCGAGTCGAACAACCGGAACCGCTGTTTCGGAGAGTGAATTAATGGCAAGGGATATTAAAGAAGGGCGTTTAAGCGGATTCGTGGGCGGCGGCACCGTTCTGACAGGCGAGACTACCTTTGAAGCGATGCTTCGGGTCGACGGCCATCTCAAGGGCAGCGTGACCTCGGAAGATGGAACCCTGATCGTTGGAGCAAATGGGCGGGTCGACGCAGATATAATCGTCTCCGAGGCGATCGTAAATGGATCGGTTGAAGGCGATATCACGGCGGGCGACAAGCTTACTTTGGGCCGAACCGCGACGGTTGTCGGCAATGTTCAGGCTCCGCGCCTGATCATCGAAGATGGCGCGGTCCTTGAGGGAAGCTGCAGTATGATCGAATCAAAGGATTCGTTGCAATCTCGAACTGAGGAAAAACGGTTCGAGCTCGCTACAAACGAACTTCCGACAATTAATGAACGCGAAGATGAAGAAGAGGAGATCGAAGCACTTTCATACGAAGATGAAGTAGAAGCAAAAGACGATGAGTTTGATGAAGATGAAGAGGATGAAAACGCCGATGCGGCGACCGTTTAGATCTGAGTCCTAAGATTAAAAGAGTGTTGGCAGAATAGGTATGCTTTGTAAATTCCTAATATTTTTGCCGGCACTTTTTTTTCTTTTTGTCAGCTGCGGCACGACTCCTACAGCCGAAACGGAGCCTCAGTCCGGTAAAAGTTCGACATCCATCGCAAAAAAGTTTTCCTACCCGGTCGGTGAAAAAGAAGTGGTCACCGAGGCCAGGGACAAACAGGACGGTTGGTATAACGCCCAGGATTTTGGCGAAAATAATCATTTAGGCGAAGATTGGAACGCCAACTCGGGAGGCAATTCGGATTGCGGTGAACCCGTCTATGCAGTTGCAAATGGAGAAATAACCTACGCAGAGGATGCCGGAGCCGATTGGGGAAACGTGATCATCATCACCCACCGTTTGCCAAATGGAAAACGGGTTCAAACGCTTTACGGACATCTTGAAAAGATCCTGAAAACGTCCGGTGAGGTCAAAAGACGGGAAAAAGTCGGGACCGTGGGAAATGCCGACGGAAAATATCTATGTCATTTGCATTTCGAATTGCGGGATGAAAACTGTCTCTTGTGGGATCGGGTCTTTATCGGTTATAGCCCGGTCCGAACGGGTTGGCTCGACGGATCGGATTTTATCGACAAGTATCGCTAATTATTAAGGAAGTTATCCCAAATGAAAAGAAACGCAAACCCGGTCACAACGATCACCAACATCACCCCAAAGCCCGAAATGTTGGCGATGATCGGATACCAAACAAACTTTGGCGGCTCGACCCGCTTTGAAAACCGGCAGCAAACCCGCCAATCTCTCATACGGCAAAATCCGGAAAAATGTAGAAAATGACCATGCTGATCAAAAATTGCAAAACGAAAATGGCTGCAATAACTCCAAGAGTGCTTACTACGGAATAAATAAACCTAAACCTGGTCTCTTCGGTAACCCCGAATAGCTTTAAAAGGATAAATCTGGCGGAACAGGTCAAGATAGGTATTATCGCAATCAGTACAACCAGCACGATCAATGAAATCACCATTAGAAAAAGGGCGCCGCCCAACGCGGTGCTAAAAAAGGCGAGAAATGCGAAAATCAGAATAACTCCAACAAAAAATGTTATTAGAAATCCCGCACCATTTGCGGCAAGCGAAAAAAAGAGGTTTTTTGGTGGTTCCAAACGCTTAAATGCCTTTATCACAATCGTCTCAAAAATCGCGATTCCGGCAAAACTAAAGAAGATAACCACCGTCAGAGGCACAAAATCCACAAGGGTATTTAACATTTTTCTTATCCGCTGTTTCCCTTTTCGGTTAATTCCTAATACAAAACTCTACGTGTTTTCAACTTCCATAAAAAACTTTTCCAACCGCTGGAGATCCAATTTACCATCGGTCCTCACGCCCGAACACAAATCAAGCCCAAACGGCTGAACCGCTTCGATCGCTTCGCGAACGTTTTCCGGTTTTAAACCGCCTGCGAGAAAAACCGGCTTTTTGCATTGATCGACTATCTTTCTGCTTAAACCCCAATTGTGGGTTCTGCCCGTTCCGCCAAGTTCCTTAACGGCCAAATTGGGATTCCCCGAATCGAGCAAAACCGCATCAACCAATTCCGCCACCTCCAAAGCTTCTTCAACCGAACTCTCATTCAAAACGTGGACGACCTGCACAAGCTTTATGTTTGGCAACGCCTTGCGAATCGCTTGATAGTCCCTGTCATTTAGATCATCAACGATCTGAATCGTATTCGTTTGAACCCTTTTGTGATGCCCGATAATTTCCTCTGCAACCGTCTCACTTGTAAGCAAAAAGGTGGCGATCGGCGGCGGAACAGTTGATGCTATTTCGAGGATCTCATTATCGGAAATAATACCCGGGCCCGATGGCATTTCCCCGACCAGCCCAAGTGCTGAGGCACCAAAGTCTATCGCGTGAAACGCTTCCTGCCTGCTCGAAATACAGCAAATTTTCACCCTTGGCTTCATTTCTACAGAATCTTGATCATCGTCGAAACACCGCTGACCCCGATCAGGTCTTTTAGATACCCTGTCTTTTCGTGTTTGACCGTCTTGAATCCCAGTGTTTCGTACAGTTTTTGCGCTCTTGGATTTTCGTCGATCACATCCAGCCGGATCTGATCAAATTTCATCCTGGTCGCCGTTTCCAGAATTCGTCCGAATAAACGGCTCCCGATTCCCTTTCCTCGATGCACGTTCAAAACAACGATCCCGTCCATGAGCAATTCGCCCGGGGCTGGTTTTCGGGAAAACAAAGCTTCCGAAGCAGCGGCTTTGATGCTTCCCTTCAGGTAACCATAACTGTTCCAAAAATCCTCGAGCTGTAAATCCATGAACGGTTTACCATCAAAATGCAACCCGGCAATTCCCAACAATTTGTTGTCTGAGAAGGCAACTATCGCCCGGGCCAAACGGACATTATTTTGGAGAAGATCGGCGACCTGCTCCCGGTCGCTGATTACC
>JABDJV010000008.1 GCA_013003295.1 Pyrinomonadaceae bacterium
GATGCTTTATGGCCTTGAGGCGAACCCGGCAAGCAAGACCGATTTGATCCAGGCGATCAGAAAACGAGGCCTCGGCTTTACACTCACCCGCGGCTTGCGCAGTTTGACCATTTCAAAAAGCCGCAACGACGCGGAGCTGCGTCGAACGTTGGAAGAGGCCGATCGCCGCAGACAAAACCCGACCGCTGCAAAACTTCCGAGCGAAGCCGAAGCAAAAAAATTGATCGACAACGCCCGTCAAAATACACTTGCCGCCGTCGAAGAAATGCCCGATTTTGTCGTTAAGCAAAGGATCAAACGCTCTTATGCGCACGCCGGAACGGGAAATTTTCGGAGTTTGGATCGCCTTATCGTTGCGGTCAGCTATCTTTCAAAAGGGCAGGAAGAATACAAGGTTTTATCGATCAATGGCGTTATCCAGGAAAAACCGAAGTCAAAAAGCGATTATTCCGAGGTAAAAGGCACCAGCTCAACCGGAGAATTTGTATCGGTTTTGGCAAAGATCTTTAAGCGCGACAGTGACACGAAGTTTGAATTGGTTGACACCGACACCATTCGGGGCAGACGCTCCGTAGTTTTTAATTATTCGATCGAAAAAGACAAAGCCAAACAGCTTCTGACCTCGCAGGGGTACACCACGGATTCGACGATCACCGGCGTAAAGGGAAGGATCTGGATCGACCGGGAGAATTTTAGGGTTCTGCGCGTCGAAAATATTGCGACAGAAATTCCGGTCGATTTTCCCATCCGTTCAGCGCAAAGGATCATCAACTACGACTGGGTGAAGATCAACGAAGAGATGTACCTGCTTCCATCGCTTTCCGATGTGCGGCTGACTTTCAGGCAGAGCAGAAATCTATTCGAATCGCGGAATTTGATCCACTTCAAGGACTATAAGAAATACGGGTCGGAAGTTATTATCCTGGATGATGACGATGAGGATATCGTTGATGATTCTTTGGAAAAGCCTGCTCCCGAAACGAAACCGGAGCCTTAATTTTGTTTACCAGCTAAAGCCGAGCCAGATAAGCAATGCCGGGACTATCAGCCACAAGAGCCCTTTTATAAAAAAGAACATAAACCCGGCAAAGCCAAAGCGTTTGATCCATTTGGCGAACGGGAGCTTACTTTTTGATTCCTTCATTTCTTTCATTTCTATTTTAAAAAAATAGTACTTTTGCTAAGGCTTTGCAACCATCCTGTTGTTAAGATCTGTTAATCTGTTTGGCAAACTTTTCTCAAAAATTTTAGACTTGCATTTGCTCCAATCCACTTGCATCTTTTCTACGTGAGAACTTGGGTTTGAAGGGTAGAGATGGAATAGTTTGCCCACGAAAAATGCGTAAGGGAGCGAAATAGGTTCTTAGGGGTGGCGGTTTGTCCCAACCCGTGAGCCGAATGGCGAATGAAACCGTTCTTTGGGAGGATTTTCCTGGAAGAATTGATTGCCCGCAGATTGCGCGAATAAGAAAAAGAAGCGAGGCCAAATTTGCTCGAACTAGTAGAACTCGATAACACAATAAAGCTGGATATTCGTTACGCCCGGGACGACAATTTTGTCGGGCGCCCGGTTTATGATGAAGCCCGGGCATTTCTGCAAGAGGACCCAGCCGAAGCCCTGGTAAGGGTTCATCGGAATTTGATCCAAAAGGGATTGGGATTGGTAATTTACGATGGGTATCGGCCATGGTCGGTAACCAAACTCTTTTGGGAAGTCGTACGCGAAGATCAGAAACCCTATGTCGCTGATCCTGAGATCGGTTCAAGACACAATCGCGGATGTGCGGTCGACCTAAGCCTTTTTGATCTGGAGTCCGGGGTTCAGCTTCCGATGCCTTCGGAATTTGACGAGTTTAACGAAAAGTCCGCCCCCGACTTTGAAGGCGGAACCGAAGCAGAAACTTTCAATCGCGATCTTCTCAGGACCTCAATGGAGGCAGAGGGTTTTATCGTTAACCCAAAGGAATGGTGGCATTTTGATCACCAGGATTGGAACAATTACGAAATTCAAGACATTCCATTTTCCGAGATCGGTCCACCATTGTAGGGGCGACGGCTTGTCCTCGCCCGTGAGCGGAGCGAAAACTCAAGGTTGGAATGTTCTCAATGAAATAACAATAGGTTCAAGATTGGAATCACACGCTTAAATGTTCTTTGTGTGTTTGTGTTCTGAAGTTGAAAATTGTCCACAAAGCCTTCTTCGCTAGCGCTCAGCGGGCAGGGACGAGCCCGGCCCCTACAACCTTCCTCGTCATTCCTGTCAACTTCCGCGATGGATCTCTATTTGAACTACAAAGCGGTTCCGTGTCATTTTAAACGGCATGAAGGACGACAAATCGATTTTCACAAAAGCTGTTCACGCAGATATTGATCTGGCAAAAAACCATGGCGCTCTTTCGGTGCCGATCTTTAACGCCTCCGTTTACGGCTTTGAAGATGCCGACGAGGGTTCTGCCGTGCACAATTATGAAAAGCCCGGATACTATTACGGCAGACTCGGAAACCCGACTCAGACGGCACTCGAAAAATCGGTTGCCTCACTCGAAAACGGAGAGGCCGCGCTTGCTTTCTCGTCGGGAATGGCCGCTATCTCCGCGGCCATTTTGAGCAACGTCAGATCCGGCGAGCATATCGTTGCACTTCAATCGATGTATTCGACGACCACCAGTCTGTTTGCGTTTCTTTCGGAAAACTTTGACATAAGTGTAACCTACGTCGGTGCTACTGAGGCAAAGAATTACGCCGACGCGATTCGACCCGAGACGAAGATCCTTTGGATCGAAACCCCTTCGAATCCGCTCCTCAATATCTCGGACATATCCGCTATTGCAAATATATCTAAAGAGGCCGGAATTATCTCGGTCGTCGACAACACTTTTGCGACTCCTTTTAATCAACGGCCCCTCGAGTTGGGTGCTGACCTGACCGTGCATAGCGCTACAAAGTATTTCGGCGGACACAGCGATCTTTCCGCCGGCCTTCTCGTGGGAAACCGCGAACGGCTGGCAGATGCAGGGCTAAAAATGACCCGGCTCCTTGGAGGAAGCATTGCTCCGCAGGTCGCGTGGCTGATACTCCGCGGGATCAAGACCCTCGCACTACGAATGAATCAGCATAACAACAATGCATATGGCATTGCGCATATGTTACAATCTCACCCGAAGATAAAAGCGGTCTACTATCCGGGTCTTGAGACGCAGAAAAACTACGATATTGCGAAGCAGCAAATGGATGGTTTTGGAGGTATGGTCTCATTCGATTTAGGTGAGTTCGATACAGCAAAGCGGTTTCTAAACGAGCTTGATGTGTGCACGATCGCTACCTCGCTCGGAGGTGTTGAGACGATCATCCAGCATTCTGCCGCGATGACCCACGCGGTGCTTTCAAAAGAGGAGCGTGCAAAGGCCGGGATATCTGAAGGGCTCTTAAGGCTCTCGGTGGGGATCGAAGACGAAGAGGATATAAAGGCGGATTTGCTGAACGCGCTGGACAGAATTGGGCCCGCTGTTTAGTTCTCTGATTGTCAGTTTACCTCTTGTCAGTACCGCGAGCGGTAGCGACCGGGTAAACGTGGAGGCACGGAGACTGAAAAGAGTAACCACCCCGTCGCTGAGGCAGCGCCACCCCTCCTTCGGAAGGAGGGGAGTTAAAGTCAGTACCGTGAGCGGTAGCGACCGGTTAGCGGCTGGGTTTCGAATTCAATTGGATTACTAGGTACTCGGTG
>JABDJV010000161.1 GCA_013003295.1 Pyrinomonadaceae bacterium
GCGGTAACCATATCTACGTCATCGGTCAAAAGCGGGACCATGTTTACGAGCTGATGAGGATCATAAGTGCAATCGCAATCCATCGAACATACGATCTCAGTTTTGGCAGCCCTAATTCCAGTCAGAATTCCAGCCGCAACCCCCTGATTTTGCTCGTGTTGGATAATTTCTACATTTTCTGCGTCTCCGAATAGCTCGTGTAATTTATCGAAAGTCCTGTCGGTGCTCTTGTCATCTACAAAGATATAATTTGGATCGTAGCCATTTTCGTTGAGTTCGGCTTCGACACTCTTTAGAGCATTTGCCAGATAATCGAGAGTGTCGAATTCATTGTAGCAGGGAATTACTATTGATATATCCGTGAGAATTGCCTGCGTTTCACGGTCTCGAATTTCAATCGCGGAGCTTTCTTTTGACGCTTCTTGATCTTCCAACTCGAGCGAATTTCTCAAACCAAGATACTCGGCCACATCGCAATAATCGTAAAGCTCGAGGTTTTCCTTCAGTATCCACTCCATTTTGTCGAGCTTACGATAATGCCTGATCTGATTGTATTTTGAAGCCGCAGATATTTTTGGTTGCTCAGGGTCTAGCTCCCAGACATGAAAATAGAGCACAAAAGGTTCTTCGTACCGCGTCATCCAATCCCGCACTACATGGCGCATTAGAGTATATGGAATTTGGCGAAAATAATTTCCTCCTGATATTGGGAGGAGTCCAAAGCCTAAATTACGGGTCGAATATGGGAATTCCCATATCGCTTTACCTTCGCTGTGAACCTGGTGAGCGAAGCGTTTTCGCCTTTCTGTTTTTCTAGTGGGCACAAATGAAGCGTCATACGCAAAGCCCTCCGCTGCCAACACATCCAAAATTCTTTCATCTTTTTCGTAAGAAAGCTTTTCTGCCGAGCGATAACCAACTACTTTTTGTCCACCTGCCTCTTCCAGGAACCGGTTAGTCTTTCGCAGGTCTTCCCTGATTTCGTCCGCGGTTAACTGGCTCAAAGAACGGTGGTAAAAACCACGCGAAGCTACTTCATGTCCCCTTGATACGATTTCTTTGATGAGTTTCGGATTTTGCTCCGCGATCCATCCGAGGACAAAAAAGGTTGCCTTGGTTCCTGATCGATCAAGCAAATCGAGCGCTTTATATGTGTTTTGTTCGTATCGAGGTTCAAAATTAGACCAATTTCGCTGTTGGATAAGCTCGCCAAACGCGCCGACATGAAAATAGTCTTCGACCAAAACCGTCAATAGGTGGCGCTTTTTGTTTTTCGATGGTTCCATTCTTACGGGGAAGTTACTTGTTGATGGATAGCGGGCGGCTTAGGCTTGTTAGGATATTGGCGATTCTTTTAGCGCTTTTTCCATCACCGAAAGGGTTTTGAACTTGCTTCACCGAACGTATCCACGTATCGGCGAGATAATTGTCCTCTAACATTCTACCAAATTTTCTCGGGTTTCCGCCGACAAGTTTTGCGATCCCGCATCTCACTGCTTCGGGTCGTTCGGTGTTTTCGCGAAGAATAAATACGGGCTTCCCGAGTGTCGGGGCCTCCTCCTGCACACCGCCCGAATCAGAAACGATTAACCAGGAATTTTCCATCAGGTGTATAAAGTCAGTATAATCAACGGGTTCAAGGAGATGAACACGATCGACGCCCTTTAGAATCTGATTAGTTATATTTCTTACGTTCGGATTCGGATGAACAGGAAAAATCAGGCAGGTGTTTGAGTGTTTTTGAATAAAATCTCGCAAAACCAAGAGATTTTCACGCATATCCCTGCGAAAACTTTCGCGTCGATGAGTTGTTAGCAGGATCGGTCTCATACGATTCGTCTGATTTACGACACTTCTGATCGCGTCGCTCGGCGAATACTTTCTTCGTATGAAATTCAGAGAATCAACGATCGTATTGCCCGTAAGATAGATCCTACTCTCCGGAACATGTTCTCGGAGAAGGTTTTGGCGGTTTTCGCTTGTCGCGGCAAAATGAAAGGTCGTCGCCTGTGAGATCAGCCGCCTGTTCATTTCTTCCGGGAATGGACTTCTGATATTTCCGGTTCGAAGGCCTGCCTCGACATGTCCAACCGCAATGTCGCGGTTAAAACCGGTCAGAGCTCCGGCCAGAGTTGTCGTCGTATCGCCTTGAACCAGGATCAGATCGGGCTTTTCATTCTCAAGAATCTCATCGAGCGACGCAATTGTCTTTGACAAAACCTGATTTGGCGTCTGATTATCGGTCATTACTTTCAGATCGTAGTCGGTCTCGAGGTCAAAGAGCCTGAGAAAAGGAGTTAACAGGTCGGTATGCTGGCTTGAGGATACAACTATTGTATGAAACCGTTTGATACTCCTCAGTTCGTTGATAACCGGCGCGAGTTTGATGGCTTCGGGACGCGTTCCGAAAAGCACGAGTATCTTTGCCGATACCTCGATCGATTTGAATTCGAGAGGATTTGTTGGATTTGCTAAATTCATTCTTTAAGTTTTGGAATAACGACGCCGGGTTAACTTATACTAAACATATAAAGCGCTATTCGTTCCGCTTTAATATTATTTAACTGCCGATCCTAAATGAAACAATTTTTAACCCTCTTGTTTACGGCTCTTAGCTTTTACCCAATTTTTTCTCAAAGCGAGAAGCCTATCGAGCTCCGCGGTGAAGTATTGGATTCAAACAAACAGCCAATTACTAAAGCCGCCGTTGAATTCTCGGGCGATTCAGGCGAATCCGTTTCCTGCGAAACCAACATACGAGGGATGTTTTCCTGCCAACTGAAGGTCGTAGAAAGTTTTTCAGTCACGATAAAAGCAGATAACTTTGATATTTTACGTCAAAACTTCGATAACATCCAAGATTACGGCGGCAGTTTCACCTTTACTCTTGAGCCAGTTACGCTTCGCGCGGATGTTCTCGTCACGGCGAATCGGACGGCAACGCTGTTAGGCGAGACGCCCGCAAGTATTGCAACGATCTCTAACGAAAATTTAAAGAATGCCGCTTCACCGACCATCGATGATGCCCTCCGGCAAAGCGTTGGTTTTAGCTTATTCAGGCGATCCAACAGCAGAAATGCAAACCCAACGACACAGGGAACCTCACTTCGCGGAATAAACGCGAGCGGAGCGAGCAGGTCGCTGGTCCAGTTTGACGGCATTCCGGTAAATGATCCATTTGGCGGCTGGGTGGTTTGGAGTCGTGTTCCGGGGATCGCGGTCGAGCGGATAGAAGCTTTGCGCGGAGGGGCGTCGAGTCTATACGGAAGTGATTCGCTCGGCGGAACGATCAATGTTGTTCCACGCGGGATATCAAACGATGAAGACCTGGAGGTGTCGGCCGAGTTATATGGCGGAACACAAAACACTTTTTCGGGTTCGGCATTTATAGGATTTAAAAAAGAGGATTGGTCGGCTGAGGTTATTGCTTCAAATTTTCAAACCAAGGGCTACAAGATCATTGATAAATCGGTACGAGGGAATGTTGACGACTTTGCGAATTCCCGCAATACGAATCTTTCCGCAAAGGTCACCCGAAGTTTTTACGATAATGCACGGGTTCATTTCAAAACCTCGTATTTTGGTGAAGCACGAAATAACGGTACACCGGTGCAGAAAAACCGTACGCATTTCAGACAGTTTGTATTTGGTGGAGATATCGATCTGGGAGCCTTTGGGATCGCCACCCCGGGATCGAGGTTTGCCTTAAACTTCTTTGGCGGAACACAGGTATTTGATCAAAAGTTTTCGGCGGTCGCGGCCGACAGAAACTCCGAAAATCTGGTTCGGCTTCAAAGGGTACCTTCTCAGAATTTTGGTGTTTCAAGCCAGTTGTCGACCGTTTTCAGAAATCAGACGCTATTGTTCGGCTTTGAATCAAATAATGTTCGGGGCTCGAGCGATGAGATCGGTTTCTTTGGCGGAAACGCAACCTCGACCATTGGATCTGGCGGGCGGGAGCGCACCTATGGCATCTATTTTCAGGATTTTGCCAAGATCGGCCGTAAGCTGGTCCTGGTGGGCAGCGTTCGCTTTGATTCATGGAAGAATTCCCGTGCATTGAGCTCATCTTTGAGGTTTTCGACAAACGTTTTCATGACAAGAATATTTCCCGACCGGACGGAAAGTGCTTTATCTCCAAGCGGATCGGTTCTTTTTCGTGCGAATGATTCGGTTTCGATTTACTTAAACGCCTCCCGGAGTTTTCGCGCGCCGACGCTAAACGAGCTCTACCGGGGGTTTCGAGTCGGGAGCATAATTACCGATCCAAACGAAAACCTGGTTGCGGAAAAGGCAAATAATTTTGAAACAGGAATCAGCTACGGACGGCGAAATGTATATTTACGGGGAAATTTTTATTGGACCGAAGTTTCAGATGCAATATCCAACGTTACGGTAAACACGACACCCACGTTGATCTTTCGGCAGAGGCAAAATGCCGGGAAAACGCGAGTACGCGGCTTAGAAGTTGAAGCTGAGGCGCAGATCCGAGGATTCAACGTCTCGGTGGGATATCTTATTGCAGATACTGAGTTTGCAGATTTTCCTTCTAACAGATCTATTGAAGGATTGCGTATTCCGCAGGTTCCTCTTCATCAGTTTACATTTCAAACGCTTTACTCCGGGGGAAACGGATGGAGTTTTTCACTGCAGGGCCGGGCGGCTTCGGAGCAGTTTGATAATGATCTAAACACTCTTTCGCTCGAAAAGTATTTTCAGTTGGATGCCTTTGCCGCTAAGAGATTTAAAGAAAGCTGGCAGGTCTTCATTGGTTTCGAAAATGTTTTCAATTCGCGCCATTCGATCGGCAGGACCCCGGTGAGAACGGTTAGTTTACCGGCGAGTGTCAGGGTTGGATTACGATTTAATTGAGACAGGAGACGGGAGAAAGGAGACGGGAGATAGGAGACAGGAGACAGGAGACGGGAGGCAGGAGGCAGGAGACAGGAGACGGGAGACAGGAGACGGGAGATAGGAGACAGGAGGCGGGAGATAGG
>JABDJV010000187.1 GCA_013003295.1 Pyrinomonadaceae bacterium
AGCCTGGAGTGCTGGGTGCAGGAATTTCAGCGGCCTTTGTCGCAACTATTTATGGGATCGGATCGGCCAACCTAGTCTTCTTTCCGATAGCATCCCGCCTGCGGGCCCGCAAAGAAAAACTTATCAACCGGCGCGAGGAGATCGCAGCTGTAATTATCGCTCTCGGCGCCAAAGAAACCCCGCGCAGAATCATAAATCAATTCAATCTAAGACAATGAACCTCGTAGAAAAAGATCTTGATACCGAACGTCAGGATGGTGATCGCTGGCTGATCTCCTATGCCGATCTGATGACGCTTCTGCTTGCGCTGTTTATTGTTTTATACGCTGCGAGCGACAAGGAACGGGCGGCAAAGATCTCTGAAAGTTTTAACGCGCCGGGCAGCGGCAACAACGGGATCCTTCCAGGAAACAGACCAAGCGAAAACGAGGCCTCCCAAATCGCGGCGAATTTTCTTCAGGATCGGGTTTTGCAGTCAAAGACAAGAGTCTATAAAAAAGGAGGCGACACGGTGATATCCCTTACTGAAGCCGGCTTCTTTGCGCCCGGAATGGCTGAATTAAAAGACGGTGGAGACGAGGTGCTGAGCGCCATCGCGGAATCTTTGAAAAAAGACGGATCATTTGTCCGTATCGAGGGTCATACCGATTCCACACCAATTTCGACGGAAAAATATCGCTCAAATTGGGAGCTTTCAACCGCACGGGCTTCGACCGTTTTGGAAAAACTAATTGAGCGCGGCGTTGAGCCTCGAAGGCTTTCGGCTGCCGGCTACGGCGGGTATCAACCGATCGGGGACAATTCCACCGAATCTGGACGCGCAAGAAATCGGCGGGTAGATGTGATCGTATTAAAAAATGACTCAAATTAGAAATATTCCTAAAGTTTTTCGTGAAAACGCCGATAGGTTTCTTGTAGATCGCAAAAAAGGCGATCTGAATCAACTAAACCTAACCGACTAAAGCAAGGATGCGGCGGTCAATTTGTTCACGGAGGAACATTAAAAAATGTCAACATTTTCATTAGTAAATAATATCGCGTCGAATTCGGCTCAAAGTCGTTTGAATTCTACGAGTAATCAACTTAACCAAACCTTACAACGCCTCTCGTCAGGTCTGCGTATTAACCGTTCAGGTGACGACGCTGCCGGACTGGCCATTGCTAATGGTTTTCGCAGTGACGTTAGCGTACTTTCACAAGGTGTTAGAAATGCTAACGACGGACTATCAACTCTTCAGATTATCGATGGTGGTTTGAACACGATTTCCGGTCTGCTTGATCGAGCGGCTTCTCTCGCTTCTCAATCGGCCTCAGGAACCTTTTCTGGTGACCGAAACACGCTTCAAGCTGAGCTTTCAAGCGTCTTGAACGAGATCGACCGTCAATCACAGAACATCGGTCTTGGTGGCGCTTCCGGAACGGACGAAGGTCGTTTCAACAGAGCTATTAACGTATTTATCGGTGGCGGAGCAAGTGCGACCGCAGCTGGTAACTCAGTAGCAGTTGATCTTTCGAGCAGCCGAGTTGATCGAACAGGTTTGAGCCTTTCGAGCCTGAACATCGGAACAGGAGCAGGTAGTGTAACCAGTGATAATGATATTTCTGCTGGAATTACAGCTGCTGAAACCTTCACGTTCCAAAAGGTCGGATCGAGCGGACAGCTTGAATCATTCACGATCGGATTGTCGGCTGGTGCTTCGTCTTCGAATATCGTTGACGCGATCAACACTGACGCTAACGCTCAAGCGGCTGGAATTGCAGCTTCGATCGATAGCAGCAACAAGCTGGTTCTTTCTTCATCGCAATTCTTCACTGTTTCTTCGGACGTAGCCGACGGTGCCGGACAAACCGGTATTGGTGGCGCTGGTGCCGCGATCGGTGATGTGGCGATAACAGGTGCGGTTAATTCGCAAGCAGTTGCAGTATCTGCCGGAACCGTAGGCGACACGCAAACACTTAGCTTCAGCGGCGCAGAGATCGGTTTTGAAGGTTCCGCTAAAAACGTAACCTTTGCAACCGCAGTCGCTGCTTCAGCAGGTGCCACGGCTGCAGCTGCTGCAGTAAATAACGATGTAGACCTTCGCGCTGCGGGCGTCTTTGCCGTCGTTGATAAGGCTGACAGTTCTTCGGTTTCCTTTGTTTCGCTCAACGCGTTCAACTTAGGTATTTCAAGTACGTCAGTTGCAGCCGCCGATAACAATATCGACACGCTGCAAACTCAAACAGCTGTCACAGGTGCAACCCTCACCGGTGGTGAGCAAGGTGGTAAGGACGCGATCGCTGCGATCCAGGCTGCTGTTGCTTCACTTGGTGCGGTTCAAGGTAAAGTCGGTGCCGGCCAGAATAACCTGGTTCAGGGTATCGATCTTGCAACGGCTCAAATAACTAACTTCCAAGCTGCAGAATCTGCGATCAGAGATGCTGATATAGCTGCGGAAGCCTCTAACTTGGCTCGTTTGAACACCCTCCAGCAGGCTGGTGTTTCGGCGTTGGCTCAAGCTAACCAATCGACTCAAGCTATCTTAGCTTTGTTAAGATAATTTGATTCTCTCCCACAACTTTTGGGCGAGGATTGGTTCTCAAAACCGATCCTCGCCTAAAGACGATTAGACAAGGAAGTAATCATGAAAGTGAATATCTCGAATCAACCAGGAAATTTTGGTTCGCCGGCGCGGGAAACGACCGGGAAACCAAAGGTTGAGATTCAGCGGGATGTCTCTTCCGATTCAGCCAGAATAAAAACTGAAAGACTGCACGAATTAAAACGTGCATTTGCGGAACACAACATCTCATTGAGTTTTGATCGCGATGAGCAAACCAATCAGGTAGTGATAAAAATGGTCGATGCGAATTCCGGTAAAACGATTCGCCAGACTCCGACCGAAGTTTCACTAAAGCTGACGGCTATTTACAGCAAGATCCAGGGTCAATTTTTGGAAGGTAATTTCTAACCATGGGAAACGAAATTTCATTCAGCGGGTTGGGAAGCGGGATCGATTTTAATTTGGTCCGCGATGCAATAATTGCAAGTCGCTCAAGAAGCATTACCGTGCTGCAGAACAAGGTCAATACCTTTAATGGCCGGATCGACGGCTTGAAAGAGCTTAATGCCGGACTGGCCGGATTGATCACAGCAAGTGAATCATTGACCGATCGAACACTTGGCTTTGGCCGTGCGACAAATACATCTGCTGCCGCCATCGCAACTGCTCAATCCGAAGCAAGCACAACCATCGGATCCTACAACCTCAATATTACCAGACTCGCCTCCAACCTCACGCAGAGTTCCCGTTCGTATGCATCAGAAGATACGGCCGTTCTCGCCGGTGGCGCAACGAGTGCGACTTTCGAACTCCGCAAGGGTGGAAGTGCTGAAGGCGTCGAAATCACGATCGATAGTGCGAGCAATACTTTAGCCGGCTTGCGTGATGCTATTAATGCAGCCGATGCGGGAGTTACGGCAACAATTATCGATGTTCAGGGCGATGGAACCTCAAATCAACTCGTACTGACATCTGACGAAACCGGATCAGCCGGGAGAGTCGAACTAGTCGAAACCACCGCAACCGGAACGCTTGCCGATATCGATCTGACGACGGTTAATCCATCAGGCGGTAATTTTTCTGATCTGGATGCGGAATTTTCGATAAACAATTTAACCATCAATCGCTCGAGCAATGTTGTCTCCGACGCGATCAGCGGCGTGACCTTTACCCTTAAGGACGTCGGAAGCACGACGATCTCGGTAACCGAATCGAGCGATATTGAGAACAAACTTCGTTCATTCATTCTTGCTTACAATTCGGTGCAGGGATTCATCGGCGGGCAATACGAAACGGATGCCACGGGAAGGCCGACCGGCATTCTCGCCGGTGAATCGACGACCCGTTCCGTTCAAAGACAGCTTCGAGATATTGTCAGAACGACCTCCGATACGAATGGTGGAAATCTAACAAATCTTTTCGAACTCGGTGTAACGGTCGACGAAAATGGTCAGCTTGATCTTGATACCGCGGTTCTCAACGAGCGGCTAGCAGACAGTTCGGAAGATGTCCGGAGCCTCCTCTACGGTGCGACGGAGAGCGACACAGGGATTTTTCAGCAAGTAGAATCGATCACAAAAAGCCTCGGAGACAGCATAACCGGATCGGTGCAGACAGCGATCACGGGTTATGAATCGTCGATTTCCAACCTGGGAAAAACAATTTCAAGCCGTCTCGAAAATATAAACCGGCTTCGCGATTCCTTAACCCGGCAGTTTGCAGCCGCCGACGCAGCGATCGGTCAACTAAACGGGCAAGGAACCGCACTTGCCAACATCATTAAGTCTCTGGAACCCCGCAATAGCGACTAATTTTCTCCGAACTTCG
>JABDJV010000199.1 GCA_013003295.1 Pyrinomonadaceae bacterium
GGCACAAGGCACTGCCCCTACAGGTTATATAAATGTCTCTATTCAAAAACGTATTTGTTTATTTTGTTCTGTTCATCTTCTGCGTTTCCGCACACGCTCAAAGCCTCGCGCCGGGAGCCCCCGGGAAGGATGCCCAATGGGCAAGTGCGGGTAAGCAGGGCGTGGGAACCTCTGCATCACTAAAGTCGAAGGTCTGGTTTACTCTCCAGGGCGGCGCTCTGACGGAAGTTTATTACCCAAATGTCGCCGTTGGAAACGTTCATCTTTTGCAATTAGTCGTAGTCGATCCGGATACAAAAAAAGTTGAAACGGAAAGAGATGATGCGATTCACGAAATCAAGGTTTCTCGCCCGGATTCGCTTACATTCCAGCAGATCAACACGGCAAAATCCGGTAAATGGAAGATCACAAAAACTTACGCGGCCGATGTTGAGCGCGATTCGGTTTTGATCGACGTAAAATTTGAAGGCCGCGGGTTCAATGTCAAAGCGACACCGGAAATTTATCTCTACTACGATCCATCCTTAAGCAACAGCGGGTTGCACGACTCGGCATTCACTCAAAACGATGCGTTGGTGAGTATTGACGGGAAAATCGCTTCTGCGATTTATGCAGGCGATCAAATAAAAGGAACGAATGGCTTCCTGGGTGTCAATGATGGCCTGACTCAGCTAAGAGCGGGAAAACTGCGCCAGTTTTCAAGGGCGAATAACGGAAATGTTGTGCAGTTTGCCCAGGTCGTTCCGACGGATGTTTCCGGCTCGCTAATGGAGAAGGGTCAGGGTTCGCCGGTTTCCATGGATTTTCAGATCTCATTGGGATTCGGCGCAAGCCCCGAAAATGCTCTTCGAAATGCAAGATCGACTTACCGGAAGGGATTTGCGAAGGTACGTACCGAATACGAAAAAGAGTGGAGCGACTATGTCAAAACACTCCGCAAGGTAGATCCGAAATATCAGGCGCAATTCAATATGGCAGCGATGATATTAAAAGCCCATGAGGATAAGACTTACCGGGGTGCAAATATTGCTTCATTGAGTGTTCCCTGGGGCGGCGGCGACAATGCCAATGAAGACAATGTCGGCGGGTATCATCTTGTCTGGTCGCGCGATCTGTATCAGGTATTTACCGCATATATGGCGTTGGGCGACCGGGCGGCTGCTGAGCGCGCTCTGGATTTTCTGCTGAAAGTTCAGCAAAAACCGGACGGTTCTTTCCCGCAGAATTCCTGGCTCGACGGAAAACCATTCTGGGGCTCGCTCCAGCACGACGAAGTCGCATATCCCCTCATCATGGCCTACCAGCTTGGCAAAACCGATAAGGAAACCTACGAAAAACATCTGAAAAAGGCTGCCGACTTTATTGTAAAAACAGGACCAAAAACGCCGCAGGAGCGTTGGGAAGAAGAAGGCGGATACTCACCTTCTACCATCGCTGCCGAGATCGCGGGACTCGTTTGCGCAGCAGAAATAGCGAAGAAAAACGGTGATGAGGCGTCAGCAATTATATACCTCGCGGCGGCTGATGACTGGGCCCGGAAGGTCGAAATGTGGACGGCGACGACGACCGGGAAATATGGTGACGGCAATTATTATCTCCGAATCACTCAAAACGGAAACCCTGACGCGGGCGACAAGATCGAACTCAACAACGGAGCGGGTGTCTTTGACGAAAGGGAAATCGTTGACGCGGGCTTTTTGGAGTTGGTGCGCCTGGGGATCAAATCCCCTGATGATCCGTTGATCAAGAAGTCTGTAGATGTTATCGACAAGGTGATCAGGGTCGAGACGCCAAACGGCGAAGCGTTTTATCGTTATAACAATGACGGTTATGGTGAGATGGACGATGGAAGGCGTTGGAACTGGGACGGAAAGTACACGGGCAAGGGCCGCCTATGGGTTTTGCTGTCAGGTGAACGAGGGCAATATGAATTGGCGCTTTCGAATTCAAAGCTCAGAAATCAAGATAATTCAAGACTCAAGATTCAAGATTCAAAGAGGATTATTGAATCTTCAACATCGAATCTTAAATCCGCCAAGGGGCGTTTGGACTCGATGCTCAGATTTGCCAACGACGGACTGATGATCCCCGAACAGGTTTGGGATAAGGAGAAAGTTCCCGAGGCCGATTCGCAGTTTTCTCCAAATTTGCGATTTGGCGAGGGTACCGGATCGGCAACACCGCTTGCTTGGTCGATGGCTCAGTTTATACGTCTCGCTGTGAATTTAAAGGAAGGCAACAATCTCGATACTCCCGACGTAGTATATAAACGCTACGTTCAAGGCAGGATCCCGGGCGGCGTGGCAAATTTCGGAGGAATGGATGAAGAGATCGTCCTTCCGACGAAAGCAGGCGAACCATTTAGTTTCACCC
>JABDJV010000306.1 GCA_013003295.1 Pyrinomonadaceae bacterium
AATAAAATCAAGGGCTGAGATAGGCGGGGCAAAAGTCCTCGTTACAACTGCCGGACTCTATACGCGCAAGGTTAAAGAGATTCGCTCTGAATTACCTGAACTTGATCATGTTCTGATAGTCGGCGAACCCGGAGAGCAGGAGTTGCTCGAAGGCACGCTTCATTTTCAGAGTTTGATGAATCAGGCGAGCGACAGCTATGAGATAGCGCCAACCGACCCGGAAGATATGGCTTTGCTTCATTTTACAAGCGGGACGACCGGAATGCCGAAAGGTGTCGTCCATGTCCACGCAGCGGTTGTTGCCCATCACATCACGGGAAAACTTGCCCTTGATTTTCATGAGGAGGATATTTTCTGGTGCACGGCCGATCCGGGCTGGGTCACCGGGACTTCTTACGGAATTATCGCACCCCTTACGAATGGCATAACCAGCATTATTGATGAAGAGGAGTTTGATGCCGCGCGTTGGTATCAGATCCTTGAAGACCAAAAGGTCAATGTCTGGTATACGGCGCCGACGGCCATAAGAATGCTGATGAAGGCGGGGACCGAGATCGTCAAAAACTACGATCTGTCCTCATTGCGTTTTTTAGCAAGCGTTGGTGAACCATTGAACCCCGAGGCCGTTATTTGGGGCGAAAAAGCGTTCGGACTTCCGTTTCATGACAATTGGTGGCAAAGCGAAACAGGCGGGATCATGATCGCCAATTTTGCATCCGTTGATATAAAACCCGGCTCCATGGGCAAACCTCTTCCCGGAATTGACGCAGAGATTGTAAGGCAAAATGATTCGGGCGAAATTGAAATCGTCAAAGCACCTGGCGTGCCCGGTGAACTCGCCCTGCGCACAAATTTCCCATCGCTTTTCCGTGGCTATCTCGACCGGCCCGAAAAATACGAGAAATGTTTCGCCGATGGCCTTTATTTGACCGGGGATTTGGCCAAGAAGGACGCGGATGGTTACCTCTGGTTTGTTGGAAGGAAGGACGATCTGATCAAGACTTCCGGCCACCTCGTCGGTCCGTTTGAAGTTGAAAGTGCTTTGCTCGAACACGAGGCAGTTGCCGAGGCAGGGGTTATCGGAAAACCCCATCCCGTCGCAATGCAGATCGTCAAAGCATTTGTAGCTCTAAACGAAGGTTTCGATCCAAGCAGCAAACTACGGCGTGAATTGATCGGACACGCCCGAAAACGGCTTGGAGCCGTTGTTGCTCCAAAGGAGTTAGATTTTTTGCCGTCTTTGCCAAAAACGAGAAGCGGAAAGATCATGCGGCGGCTCTTAAAGGCTCGCGAACTTGGACTGCCTGAAGGTGATATCTCCACTCTGGAGACAGTCTGAAGGACAGGTCAAACAATAGAAATTCGATGCTAAACGATAAGAACCAATATGTAGACGCGTTACTGCCTAACGAAATGGCCGTTCGGGCGGAGGAAATTGGAGTCAAAAAAGCACGATTGGATTTTGGCAGCTTGTTTTTTTTATCGGTTCTGGCCGGTGCCTTTATCGCCTTTGGGGCAGTTTTTTCGACAACGATCGCAACGAGCGCGGGTGAAGCAATGCCCTATGGCGCGACGCGCCTATTAAGCGGTCTCGTTTTTTCACTCGGACTAATTCTGGTAGTCGTGGGCGGCGCCGAATTATTTACGGGAAACAACCTGATCGTCATGGCCTGGGCGAGCGGCAGGGTCAAAACTTCACTATTGCTGCGAAACTGGCTGATCGTATATCTGGGAAATTTTGTGGGTTCGATCGGAATCGTCCTACTAGTCTATTTCAGCGGTCAGACATCATTCGCAAACGGAAAAATTGGCGAAACGGCATTGGCCATTGCAAATAACAAGACAAATCTTGATTTTGGCCAGGCAATAGCGCTTGGGATTTTGTGCAACGTGCTTGTTTGTCTTGCTATCTGGCTTAGTTACGGCGGCCGTTCGGCTGCGGACAAGATACTCGCGATCGTTCCGCCAATAACGGCGTTCGTTGCGTGCGGTTTTGAACACAGTGTTGCAAATATGTATTTTATTCCACTTGGATTAATGATCAAGGCAGGTGCCGGGGAATCCTTTTGGACGGAAATAGGTAAAACCGCGGCGGACTATCCGTCGCTGAATATTGAGAATTTTTTCCTCCAAAATCTGATCCCGGTAACAATTGGCAATATCATCGGCGGAGCGGTACTGGTCGGAATAATCTATTGGTTTATCTATCTTAGGCAAAGGAGTGATCAATGAAAAAAGCCAGCGCGATCGAGACAACTTCGGTGCAAACGGGCTCGAAACGAAAGCAGGAGATCTTTCGTCAGATGCTTTTCATTCGGCGCTTTGAAGAAAAGGCGGTCGAACTTTACAGCGCGGGAAAAATCCGCGGTTTCCTCCATCTCTACATCGGCGAAGAAGCGGTGGCTGTTGGCGTCATGCAATCCCTCACACCTGAAGACCGGATCGTGGCGACTTACCGCGAACACGGCCATGCACTTGCGCGTGGTGTTC
>JABDJV010000330.1 GCA_013003295.1 Pyrinomonadaceae bacterium
AAAACCGGAGCAGTTAAAGAGGTTTCGGAGTTTGCGGCAGGAATTTGCACGGCGCAATGCGAATAAACGCAGACTGAACCAAAATCAGCGAAAAAGAATTCAGAATCGTCGAACATTGAGAAACAATAGGCGAAATCAGAAGCCTTTGTAAAGATTTAGATAGTTTTTTTAGACAGTTCGTAATCTCAATAATTGAAGCCGGCCTATTAATTTAGGTCGGCTTCTTTGTTGTCGTTTTCACGCGTTCGTTGTAATCTTTAATCTCGTACTAATTTTTGCTAAAAATCAGAAATCAACGGTTCTTAAGTCAAGCAAACCCAGTAGATAGGAACTGAATCGCGTTTTTGGAATCCGCAGGCAGCGTGTTTTTCGATGAATCCAATCAAGAAATTCGTATATGAACTTCAGGAAATCGTTTATTTGATTTTTTATGCCGCGACCGGCCTGTTCAAGCGGCCGCATTATTTTGGTGAGATAATTAAACAGATGGATCTGATCGGCGTTGGTTCTTTGTCGATCATCCTTTTGACCGGATTTTTTACCGGCGGGGTTTTGACCCTTCAAGGTTATCAAACACTCGCCGATTACGGCGGTCAGAGCCAAACCGGTCAAATCGTCGCACTGACAATTATCCGGGAACTTGGCCCGGTATTGTCGGCTCTAATGGTCTCCGGAAGAATCGGCTCAGCGATCTCTGCCGAACTCGGTTCGATGGTCGTTTCGCAGCAGATAGACGCGATGCGGGCGCTGGGAACCGATCCCTATCGAAAACTCGTTGGGCCACGAATTGTCGCCCTAATCCTAATGTTGCCGCTTTTAACCGTCGCTGCTGATGTTTTGGGGATCATTGGCGGCGGGGTAACGGCAAGCAGTCTGTTTGGCCTCGATTACAACGTTTATATGACGTCGGTTAGAAACGGAGTAACAATTCAGGATCTTATCGGTGGAATTATTAAACCGATGTGCTTTGGACTTATTATAGGCAGTGTTTCGTGCTACAAGGGTCTGAGCACGAAAGGCGGCACGGTAGGGGTCGGCCGCTCAACGACAAATGCAGTAGTTCTTTCCTCTATTCTTGTAATTGTTTCTGATTTTTTCCTTGCTCGCGCTCTACAACACATATTGGATATAAAGTAGATTCCTAAGTTCTGCATATGCATTCTTTGAAAGAACAAGACCAATTCGAAACGCCCGGGGATCCGACAGATCAGACACCGGATACCGATAACCGTTTCTTTCAGGCCGATCGCGCCGTGCCGGCAATCGAATTTAGAAACGTGCACCTTGCTTTTGACGAAAAGGTAATTCTCAATGGGGTCAGCTTTAAGGTAAACCGCGGCGAGACCAAGATCATTCTCGGCCGCAGCGGAAGTGGTAAATCGACGATTATACGGCTCGTCCTGGGCCTTTTAAAGCCCGATAGCGGAGAGATACTGATCGATGGAGATGACATAACATTTTTGAATGAAGTACAAATGATGGAGGTCCGGAAGAAGCTTGGGATGGTTTTTCAGGAAGGCGCATTATTTGATTCACTTCCCGTCTATGATAACGTTGGTTATCGTCTTCATGAGCAAAATGTTGATGAGGAAATCGTTGAAGCACAGGTGCGGCAAATGCTTAGTTTTGTTGATCTTGAGGATGCGATTGACAAAATGCCCTCAGAGCTTTCGGGGGGAATGAGAAGAAGAGTAGGTATTGCCCGGGCGCTTATCGGACGACCGCCGATCGTTCTTTTTGACGAACCCACCGCGGGCCTCGATCCGCCTACGGCCCGCACTATCTGCGAACTGGCGATAAAGCTCCGTGATATTCAAGACGTGTCCTCAATATTTGTAACCCACGAGATGAAGAATCTCGAATATCTCTCATCGGAATACGCGGTTCTCGATGAAGACGGTGAGGTTGTTTTTGAGGAAGAGGGTGAAAAGCTTTGTATTATAAACACCGGGATATTGATGATAAAACAGGGTGATATAATTTTCAGCGGAAAAAACGAAGAATTGATGGAGGAAGACGATCCGTATATAAAACGGTTTTTGAACGGAAAGTAACATAACTTAATGTTATACTTGATATATTGCTTGTAAACTGTTAGTAATAAAGGTTAAGCTGAATTGAGACTTTTCAGTTAGAAAGGGTAACGATGTATGCCGCAAACTCAGAGACAATTAGGATGGAGCCAGTTGCGGGTAGGCCTGTTCGTCTTTTTTGGACTGGTCGTGCTCGGTTTTTTGATCTTGAATTCCACTGGAGATTTTAATCCATTTATAAAGAAGATGCCGCTCAAGGCCAGGTTTGCAAATGCGGATGGTCTTAGGGAAGGCGCGGAGGTGCAGCTCGCCGGCGTCCATATTGGGAAGGTAACGGAAATCAGGCTATTGCCGCCAGATAGCCCTGAAGAAGCAAAAGTTGAAGCAATAATGAGCGTAGACACCATGCTCGACGGAAAACCTATACAGGATCGAATCCGTACTGATTCCCTAGCACAACTTGTCGCGACCAGCGTTTTGGCTAACGATAAAATGATAAATATCACTCCCGGAACAGAGGAGGGTTCATCCGTAACGGCCGGACACGTTCTTGAATCCAGCGCGGCTATTTCGGTCAATCAGCTGACGCAAACCGGAAACGACCTTTTGCAGCAGATCAACAAACTCGCGATCCCTACAAACGAAATTCTTAATAAAGCTAATCAGGGCGATGGAACCCTCGGAAAAGTAATTAATGATGAATCGCTCTACAAAAACCTTGACGCAACGGTTGGTGAAGCAAAGCTAACGATGGTTAAGGTGCAAACCCTGGTTGAACGGCTGAAATCGGGCGACGGAAGCGCTGGTAAACTGCTGAATGATCCGGCGCTCTACACCAA
>JABDJV010000347.1 GCA_013003295.1 Pyrinomonadaceae bacterium
CCGGGGGAAGTCAGTCCCACAATAATTTACAACCTTATCTGACTATTAACTGGATCATCGCGCTCGTTGGAACTTTCCCGACGAGGAATTAGTTGTTGAGCTAGCGCGGAAACCTAAGATTTTTTTCGAATATTTATTTAAGGAGATTAACTCATGTCAACACCATTTCTCGCTCAAATCGTAGGGTTCGGCGGAAACTTTGCCCCTCGCGGTTGGGCATTCTGTCAGGGTCAACTGCTGCCTATTTCATCAAATCAGGCTCTCTTTTCGCTCCTCGGAACGATTTACGGAGGCGATGGCCGCGTAACCTTTGCACTGCCGGATCTCCGCGGACGGGTTGCGGTAAGCCAGGGAACGGGTCCGGGATTGTCGCCTTATCCACTGGGATCGAGAGGCGGCCAACAGACTCACACTTTAACAACCAACGAGATGCCGTCTCATAATCATATGATGAGGGTACGAAAAGAAAAGGGGAGCATTAGCAATCCTTCCGGTGCGACTTTGGCTACGTCCAATGACCCAAATGTGAATATCTACACGACGTTGGCCGATGACTCAACGCTTGCAAACGGGTCGATCACCAATACCGGGGGAAGTCAGTCCCACAATAATTTACAACCTTACCTGACGATAAACTTTATCATCGCGCTTCAGGGAGTATTCCCTAGCAGAAATTAGACGCGCCTAAAAATTGAAGATCACCGTCTTATTCATTTTTCGGCGATAGTGGCAACGCTATCGTCGAAAAGCGTCTGAATGGGCAGCGAAACTGGTATTAAAACACCCGTCGAAGTAAAACTCTCAACATGTATACAGTTAATATTCAAAACGATTTCTTCTTTCCGATATCTGTCACTGAAGTTGGAAACAAAGTGTCTACCGTCAAACCCGAAGGCGGAAATCAGACATATAAGAATTGGGGATTGGCTCGCTTATCGATACCTGGAATGGGTGAGGCCTTATTCTTTGATTTGGGGAAAACGAAACTCGATCAATATACGAATCCCAACCTTTCTTGGACAAATTACACTTGGGGCGTTTTGATTCGCTATCAGGGTGTCGATGCCTATTATCGCTATAATCAAGTAGGGAGCATGCGCGCAACGTTTGATAAGTACGGCACGCTTCACATGGAGTTTGACGAAGGCGGAATGGAAACGGCGCTTCCTGAAATAATTGTTAAGTGAATCGCGAAAATCAGATCTTAGGCCAGGCCGCTATCCAGTGAAATCGCGACACAGCTTCTGGACCAGAACGACTACACGAAAATTAAAGTTCCAGCTTCATACGAATATCCGCCCTTTGAAACTCGGAGTTCGGATCCTGCTCGATCTCAATAAATCCAAAATCCCTGTACATTTTGACGGCCGGAATCTGCTTTCGGTTTGACTCAAGGATGATCCGCTTTTTCCCGACCCGTTTAGAATATTCGATCGACGCCACCATCAGCTTTTTGCCGATCTGCAGCCCTCGGAAATCTCTTGTAACCGCCATTTTCGCCAGCTCAAAGCTCCCCGGTTCCTCCATTTGGATCAAAGCAACCGTTCCAACGGCTTGCCTGCCGATCAATGCCAGGAGGATCTGCCCCCCGGCGTTGATGATCAGATCCGGATTCTCGAGCTGCTCACGGTCGTGTTCTTCGATCTCATACATTTCCTCGATCCACTCGTAGTTCAGATCCGCAAAATCCCGCGCATACTCCGGTTCAAATTCGACTATCTTTACGCTGGCGTCATGATCGAGGCATTTCAGCGTTCGCGATCTGAACCCGCTCTTGGCAATACGGGTTTCCAATATGTCTAAAAAGCCCAGCGCATCTGTATCGGCGAGCATTCTCTTAACACTCGTCACCCCAGCACTCCAAACCCGCTCAAATTCCGGCATAGCCCTTCGGGCCTTCTCGCTCAAAACCAGAAGCCTGCGCCTGCTGTCGATATCACATTGCCGCGATTCAACATATCCCTTTTTTAGCATTTTGTTGATGATCGTAATCACCGACGGATGGGCAAACCCGATCTCGTTCGCGATCTCGGTAACCGTTAATTCGCCCTTTTCCTGAAGCAGCTTAAACACGACAAACCAGTTTGGCTCAATCTCCATCCCCAATGTTTTGTATAGTTTCCGGCCGTCATGCAGCATCGCATCACTTGCCCTTTTTAATCTGGTCACAAAACTCAAAAAACCTAGTTCACTTAGAAAATCTTGCTCCATCTTTCCAAATCCTCTTTTACGTAGTGAACTACATGTTATCTCAACGCATAAACGTAGTCAACTACTTTTTATTTCGGTGGCCTTTGTTTTTTAGCTTAAATTGCTAAAGGTTTTTTGCAATGATCCTTGTACCGACCGGTGAGACCGCACCCTCCCGGATCAAAGATCTTTCCATTTCCAGGACCGTTTCGGTCAGATCGTATCCGAATTCATCATTGGGCAAGGAACTACAGATCGAACGGTACAAATATGGATTTGTCTCGACAAGATAGTTGGAGAATCCCTCACCTATCTCATTTATCATTTCACGGGATTCGTTGAGAGGCGGATCGTGGCGGTGCTCATCCTCCCAGGCTTTGAGCGGATCGTCGACATGGGGATGATGCTCGTGGATCAACTTCGATTTCGAAAAAACGGCGAGCATATCGTAATACCAGCGCGCTGTCCGCAGATCGGCATTTTCAAGCGAGAAGTCTTCAAC
>JABDJV010000359.1 GCA_013003295.1 Pyrinomonadaceae bacterium
ATCGGACAATAAATCGTCGGAAATCCAGCAACGTTGGGTTTATGCGGATTTGGTGCCTCAATCCTTTTTTAGAAATTCTTAACATCGATCGATATGTTTCACGGTTATGGAGTTGCTGCGGCTCCAAACGGGTTCGCGCCGAGGACATCATAATGGCTGTGAACATAATTCCCGCAAGATCTTGTCCATCGTGCGTTACCGAGAGTCCCGATTCAGATGCCTCCCAATGCAATTAACGCGGAGACGAGCTTTTACCACTCGATGCTACCGATAAACAAACTTTTCGGCCCTATTGGTATCGACGCATTTCCATACTAAACTTATGACGATGGTTTCAGAAAATTCAGAACAAAAAGAAGAGATAGCTGAATTGCCCACCTCTACCTGGCGCAAGATCTATGCATTGGTAGTTGTGTTCACATTGACGGTGATACTGGCCCTGGCGGCTTTTTCCAATTATTTCGCGAAATAGAAAACATGGCTTATCTAGATTGGGCGATCATCTTCGCATATTTGGCATACGTGATCTGGGACGGTGTCCGCCTTACCAAAGGCAGCAGCAATATCGAGGGCTTTTTTCTCGCAAACAGAAATATGCCTTGGTGGGCAGTCGGCTTAAGCGTAATGGCGACACAGGCCTCGGCGATAACTCTGGTTGGAACGACCGGGCAGGGTTACGACGACGGAATGCGCTTTGTCCAGTTTTACTTTGCCCTGCCATTGGCGATGATAATTTTGTGTATTACGGTCGTACCTTTTTTTCATAGGGCAAAAGTTTATACAGCATACGAATATCTCGAGAATCGATTTGACGTAAAAACCCGAACGCTGACGAGCTTCTTTTTCCTGCTGTCCAGGGGACTCGGAGTTGGAGTTATCATTGCCGCACCCTCGGTAATATTGTCGATTGTTTTGGGGTGGAGTGAGATAATCACGATCTTCGCGATCGGTCTGACCACAATCTTCTATACAATGTTTGGCGGCATCATAGCTGTTACCTGGACCGATGTTAAACAGATGATACTTGTTTTCATCGGCTTGGGCGTCGCGTTCTTTGTAATTCTAGGCAACTTTCCCGAGGGCGTTTCGTTTACCGACGGCTTGAGTTTGGCGGGTGTAAACGGCAAATTAACGACGATTGAAACCAAATTTGATTTAAGTGAAAAATACACTATTTGGTCGGGATTGATCGCGGCACTGTTTCTGTTCCTGTCCTATTTTGGTTGTGACCAATCACAAGTGCAGCGATATTTGACGGCAAAATCGGTCGATGAGGGACGAACTTCCCTTTTGATGTCTGCATTCTTAAAAATTCCTATGCAGGCGATGATCCTGTTGATCGGGGTGATGGTTTTTATCTTCTATCAATTTCAAACCCCGCCAATGATTTTCAAAGCCAATGATGCTGAGATGGCAAAGCTGTCAAAACCAGCGGAATACGGCAGGCTTGAGAATGAATACAAGCAAGCCCATTCAGCCCGAAATAAAGCGGCGGTGCTATTCGTAGAATCACGAAAGCAGGGTTCGGAAGCCGAAATTGAGTCGTCGAAGGACGAATATATAAAAGCAAGCAACTCGTTTAACGGCACGCGAAAGGCAGCGAAGGAGTTTATCAAAAAGACGAATAAGGATGACCGGTTTAATGATGTGAACTATGTTTTTCCGACATTTATCATCGACTATATGCCGATGGGACTGGTAGGTCTGCTGATCGCTGCAATATTTGCGGCCGCAATGTCGAGCATATCTTCAGAGCTGAATGCACTCGCAACTGCGACGACAATTGATTTTTATCGGCGACACTTTAATCCGGACGGAACGGATAGGCAGTTTGTAGTTTTCGGGAGGCTGGCAACGCTGGTCTGGGGGATCTTCGCGTGTATCGTTGCAGTGTTCGCCACTGATCTCGGGTCCCTGATTGAAGTAGTGAACAAATTCGGGTCCTATTTTTACGGCTCCATCCTTGGTGTATTCGTCCTGGCATTGGGCATAAAAAGAGCGCGTGCAAGAGGAGCTTTTTGGGGACTATTGATAGGAATGGCATCTATTGCTTTGATCAGTAATTTTGCCTGGCTCGCGGAAAAATGGTTCGAATTTAGCGGACGAAACGACCTAGGTGTAATCGCCGGATACACGGATATTGCATTTCTTTGGTTCAATCTCGTCGGTTGTGTGGTGACCGTTGTGGCCGGTTATTTGATAAGCCTTACCGTGGTTGAAGATTAAGAATGCGAAAAACAAAACGAAAAATTACGATCCCATTGCTGCTTGCCTTCGGTTTCACTGTATTGACGTTTGCGACTGATGCGCAGGTTAGACCGATTTATGACCGTGGATCAATGGGATTGGGACAACTTCTAAAGAAACTTCAAACAACCGCGAGCGTAATGCATACGGGAGCCCACCCTGACGATGAAGACTCCGGTTTAATGGCTTATCTAGCACGAAAGGAGCAAGCACGAACGGTTTATTTGTCGCTCACTCGCGGTGACGGCGGGCAGAACGTTATCGGCGAAGAATTGTTCGAGCCTCTTGGGGTAATCCGAACGGAAGAGCTTCTTCAAGCGAGAATTCTCGACGGCGGCGAGCAAATGTTCACCCGCGCGATGGATTACGGCTACTCAAAGAAACGTGAGGAGGCGGCCGCACTATGGGGCGAAAAACTGATTCTTGGAGATATGGTTCGGGCCATACGGCTCTTTAGACCGTACGTACTTATTTCGAGGTTTTCGGGAACCCGCGCTGATGGACACGGTCAACACCAATTTGCGGGCTATCTGACACCACTAGCGTTTAAAGCCGCTGCCGATCCAACCATGTTTCCCGAGCATTTCGAAGAAGGTTTAAGACCGTGGCAAATTAGAAAGCTCTATGTGGGTCGTGGATTTCGTCCTAACCCAAATAACGCCCCGACTCTCTTGATAAATACGGGGGAGTACGATCCGCTGATCGGACGCTCTTACCTGGAAATCGCCCTTGAAGGCAGGAGCCAACACAAATCCCAGGAGATGGGATTGATCGAAATTCGCGGCAAACGAAATTCCGGTCTGAGATTGTCTGAAAACCTTGCAAGCAGGGTAGAAAAAGAAAAAAGCGTCTTCGATGGATTGGATATATCAATCAAGGGAATCGCGGAGCTGACGAGCAATAACGAGGAAATGTTCTTGAAACATCTCAGTGAGCTGCATTTGGTATTGGCGAGTGCAGTGGCAAAGTACGATCAGTTTCGACCGAATGACATCGTTCCTGTGCTCTCTGAAGCGCTTCGAAAGGTAAAACTTGCCATAAGTTCGACTAAGAATCCGGACTCAAGGTTCATTCTTAGCAAGAAGCAGAAAGAAATTGAGGACACCTTGCTCTTGGCGAGCGGAACCGTGATCGATGTTCTGAGCGACTCTGAGAAGATCGTTGCAGGAGATTCGAGGGGCCTTTCTGTCAAGATCTTCGCACCCGAAAACGCACGAATTAAAGTGAATGATATCCGGCTTACAATGCCAGCAGGCTGGAAATCGGAAACTGTATCGGAACCCCCAAAACCGACCGGACGAGCCCGATTTTTTATCGAAGACGCTTCTTTCGCGGCATACTTTAAAGTAACAGCCCCCAGGGACGCACAGGTATCTCAGCCGTATTGGCTAAAGGACCACCGTGGAAAAGCCTACACCTTCAATTGGAAAACTGCAGGAAGTGCAAAAAACTTGCCATTTCAATCTCCACTTTTGGCTGCGGAGATCAAATTGCGTATTGACGATGCTGAACTTGTCGTAAAACGAAAAGCCGAATATCGCTATGCCGATGATATCCGCGGTGAATTGCGGAGAAATCTAAATGTTGTGCCGGCGGTTAGCATCGGTCTAAAATCGGATCTGCTTATCGCACCCAGATCGTCGAATCCGGCGAAGTACAATGTTGTAATGACTGTCGTCAACAATAAGGATGGCGCGACCAACGGCAAAGCGACGATTGAACTTCCAGAGGGCTGGAATCTATCACCTCGATCCGAAGCATTTTCGTTAAAACAGCGGGGCGCGAAAGCAACCGTCGGATTTGACGTGGAAGTTCCCAGGGACACCGAAGCCAAAGCATATAAATTAACTGCAATCGCAACTGTTGACGGGAAAAGATTTGACCAGCGGGCATTGGAAATTGCCTATCCTCATATTCAATCCCACCGAGTTTACTCCCCGTCCGAAGTGACGGCTCAAGTGCTCAATCTAAAGGTCGCCCCGGTAAGAGTCGGATATATCATGGGCAGCGGCGATAAGATTCCTGATGCGATCAGACGTTTGGGTCTGGAGGTAACCATGCTTGATGAAAAGGAACTCTCGACCGGAAATCTAAATGAATTCGACACGATCGTCGTTGGAGTGCGAGCTTCCCAGGTAAGACCGGACTTTGTCTCAAACAACGCCCGGCTTATTCAATTTGTAAGAAATGGGGGAACTCTTATCGTACAGTACCAGCAGTATGAATTTGTAAGAAAAGGACTCGTGCCTTTTCCGGCGAAGATGGCACGAAATTCGAGAACGGTGGACGAAAATGCCCCGGTAAAGATCCTCGAACCGAATCATCCGGTGTTCAATTTCCCAAATAAGATCAGTCAGGCCGATTTTTCAGATTGGGTGCAGGAGCGGCATTTGTATTCGCTTACGGAATGGGACAATAGATATCAGCCGCTTCTCGAGTCGCACGATGAGGGTGAAGCGGATTCCAAAGGCGGGATGTTATATACCGAAATAGGAAAGGGTAAATACTTCTATTCATCTTATTCATGGTTCAGACAGCTTCCGAAAGGAGTTCCGGGCGCATACCGCATATTTGCAAATATGTTGAGCCAGCCCAAGATCGTCCGAGGTGAGTGAAACGAAGCTATTCAATGACCGATAGTACATCTCCGGCGTTAACCGTATCGCCTTCAGCAAACCGAATTTCCTGCACAACGCCATCTTTTGGAGATTTCAATTCGTTTTGCATCTTCATCGCCTCAACAACTATTACGCCCTCGCCCTTTGCGACTACATCACCTTTATTGAGAATCACTTTAACGACCTTTCCCGGCATCGCCGTTGTGATCTCGGCAGCCCCATCGGACTTGTCAGCTTCGCCTCCCGATCCACGAAGTCGTTTCGGATCCTGCAAACTAAATTCAAACTCATCGGTTCCGACCCTCACGTTCAGGGCCATTGGCGACGCGGGACCACCCGAAACATATGTTTCAAATACTTTGTTGTCGTTTTTTAAGAGGTAGACGTCGGGCTCCGGCTTTGTCGCCTCCAACTGATAAATTCTTCCTTCAATCTCGGCAAGGACGCGGGATTCCTCTCGTTTTATTGTGACATCGATCTGACGGCCTTCGAATTCGGCGATTAGTTTCATAGGTAAATGACTTTATGCTCCTTTTCTATTGATTCGACCGAATCATAAAGCCAATCGATAATATTTGGTCCAAACCTGTTTAAAAAGTGAAATATGTTCAGCGTCCTTTCCTGGAGACCGTTTCGCGGATAAAGCGAATTGATCAGGAATCTCATTCTAATCTCAAGGACATCGTTTTTTTCTATTTCCGCACGATGAAACTTTTTACGCAGGGTCAGGATGTGCCAAATAATCTTTCGCCTTCTTTTCTCAAGACTCTCCGCCAGTGTCGGGGCGGTCCTCGTTATTTCCCGGCCAAGTTCATCGAGCTGGGCCTCAATCTTCTCAATCGACTCCTCAAAAGTCGCGGCTGTTTCGTTTGCAATGAAATTCTCGATGACCCCTGCAAGCAACTCATCGCG
>JABDJV010000361.1 GCA_013003295.1 Pyrinomonadaceae bacterium
GAGAATTGAATGTTCAGGCTGTTCTTCTCGGGCGGGTTGTTCAACGCGGTGAAGATTTGACGCTCAACTTAGAGCTTGTTGACGCAACCACGGAAAACGTACTGTGGGCAGAAAAATTTGATCGAAAAATGAAAGACCTTGTTTCCCTCCAAAGTGAAATAGCAAGGGATGTTTCAAATAAACTGCGCCTTAGATTATCCGCCACCGAACGGGAAAAGGTAGCAAAAACTTACACGGCAAATTCTGAGGCCCAACGGCTATACCTGAGAGGGCGTTTTCATTGGAACAAGCGAACTTCCGATGACTTTGAGAAGGCGATTGTGTATTTTAAGCAGGCGATCGAACGAGATCCGACCTATCCTTTAGCATATGCAGGGCTTGCCGATGTCTATGTACTAACGCCTCAATATGCCAGAAAATCTACGAAGGTCTTCATACCCCTCGCAAAATCAGCGGCGCAAAAGGCGATAGAACTCGACTATTCTCTCGCCGAACCGCACGCTACGCTAGGGTACGTCTTATCTCTTTACGGAGCAGATTTTGAAGGGGCTGAGCGCGAATATACGAAAGCAATTGAGCTCAATCCCAAATATGCCACCGCCTATCAGTGGTATTCAGAGTTCCTGGCCGCTGCCGGAAGAAAAGAGGAAGCAATAAAAACTGCGAAAACTGCTCTTGAACTGGAACCGTTATCGCTGATAATCCACGCGGGAGTCGGTTTGATTTATTGGCAAACCCGGGAACCCGACAAAGCAATTGCGCACCTAAATACAACAAAAGAGCTGGACCCAAACTTTATTCCTACTTACCAGATTCTCGCACTTGCTTATGAAAAGAAACGAATGTTTCACCAATCCAATGCGAATAGTATCAAAGCAGCTGAGCTAGCCGGCCGTGACACTTCGAATTTTTCCGAATTGAAAAGCCACTACGAACGAGATGGTTGGAACGGCGTATGGAAACAGAGGGTAAAGTTGTTAACCGAACAATCGAAAAAGACTGGACGGAATGTCGATTTTCTTCTAGCCATGAACTACGCGAAACTCAAAAACAAAGAAAAGACACTTGAATATCTGCAGCGTGTATACGACGAGCGCGACTGGCGCATGATGAATATCGGAATAGCGCCGGGTTTAGAGTTTCTAAAGGGTGAACCAAGATACGAAGAATTACTAAGAAAAATCGGATTTCGTGAAGAGATCCGAAAGTACGGGATTCCCGAATGATTTTTACAGAGGCCCACACGGAGTAAGGGGCGAATATTTGACACACTTACTTCGTGCGTGTTTCCGCATTTAAAATATGAAACTCGAGAAAGATACAACCATTTCCCACTAAAAACTCCTTTCCACAATTGGCAAAGGCGGGATGGGTGAGGCACCGACCTTACCCCGACGTCCTGATAAAGAATGCAGCGACCGGTCCAGGTACGTGCAGAAAGTGGTGAGCAGTTAACAGTGAGATTGTGATTTTTCCCAACGGACAATATGATGATAACCCAGCGATGAATCGCTGGGTTGCATCGTGTAGCGGATTAGTCCGGTAGGGACAATTGGTCATCCCGCGATTATCAGCCGTCCTTACCGGACTAAAATGTATTGTTAACGGTTCCCCGTCTTAAATGACGGGGCTATTATCAACTGCTCCTTGGGAGCAATATTATGAAACTGGAAAAAGATACGACCATTTTGCACTACAAGATCCTTTCCGAGATCGGCAAGGGCGGGATGGGTGAGGTTTGGCTCGCTCAAGATGGATGTGTCCGTAGCCCACGCGTGAGCACGGGCTTTCGCAATAAGAATGGCGCACTGCGCTTTAACAGCCTGACTGTTTAAAAGTGCTTCCCGATCATGTTCTCAGGTTATTGCTTTTACGGATGTACCTACGACGGAAGCCCTTCCTAACGGTCGGGCTACTGACACTCGTTGATCGATTATTTATAATCGTTTGGCGAATTGACGATTTATGAAACTTGAAAAAGGCACGAAAATTTCCCATTACAAAATCCTCTCCGAGATTGGCAAGGGGGGAATGGGAGAAGTTTATCTTGCTCAGGATACGAAACTCAATCGCAACGTAGCGATCAAGTTTTTGAGTGAAGAATGGAGCAAAGACTCCGATAAGCTGAACCGTTTCATCCAGGAGGCACAAGCGGCATCTGCACTCAACCACCCGAACATAATAACGATTCACGGGATCGATGAGACTGAAGGTTCACAGTACATCGCGCTCGAGTATATTGAGGGCGAAACCCTTACCGAGCGGCTGAATAATAAACTGAAGTTTAACGAGGCTCTAAATATCGCAACTCAGATCGCATCCGCTCTCGACGCCGCGCATACCGCCGGGATAGTTCATAGAGATATCAAGCCTGATAATGTCATGATCCGGGAAGATGGGATCGTCAAGATACTCGATTTCGGTATAGCAAAGCTGACGGAACAGAAGAAACCGAAAGTCGAGTCCGAGGACGCTACGGCTGTCCAGGTGAATACCACTCCCGGGATGATCATCGGCACGGCCAACTATATGTCTCCCGAGCAGGCAAAAGGTAAGGAGATCGATTCAAGAACAGACGTATTTAGTTTTGGTGTACTGCTTTATCAGATGGTATGCGGGAGTCTACCTTTCGAAGGCGAAAGCCCACTCGAAATCATCGGTTCGATTCTGAACAAAGAACCGAATCCACTAAACGAATCTGAGATTCCGTCAGATCTGAGAAAGATCATCAGCAAATCCCTGCGAAAAGAACGTGACGAGAGATATCAAACGATCAAAGGCCTGCTCGCCGATCTTAAAGAGCTAAAAGAAGATCTGGCGATCCAGGAAAAACTGGACAAGACCGTGCATCCCGA
>JABDJV010000374.1 GCA_013003295.1 Pyrinomonadaceae bacterium
TGTTTCAAAACAGCCGCCCTGGTCTACGGCAACGTCAACAAGGACCGACCCATTGGGGATAAGTTTTAGCATCTCACGCGTGATCAATTTCGGAGCCGCTGCACCCGGGATCAAAACCGCACCGATGATCAGATCGGCGTGCGAGATCGCTTCTTCAATTTGATACCGGCTCGACGCAAGCGTCTGGATTTTAGACAGGAAAATGTCGTCAAGCTCACGCAGCCGCTCAAGATCAATATCGATCATCGTTACATGAGCACCCAGCCCGATCGCCATTTTTGCCGCTTCAGTACCAACAACTCCGCCGCCGATTATTACAACGTCGGCTGCCGGAACTCCGGGAACACCGCCAAGCAAAACACCCCGGCCGCCGTTCATTTTTTCGAGATATGTCGCACCAACCTGCACCGACATTCTGCCGGCTACCTCTGACATAGGCGTCAAAAGCGGCAACGTACCGCGGTTATCGGTGATCGTTTCATAAGCGACGCCGGTCACCCTTCGTTCCATCATCTGCTTTGTCAGTTCGAACTCCGGTGCCAGATGCAAATATGTAAAAAGCAGCTGATCTTCACGCATGCGCGGATATTCGGGCGCGATCGGTTCCTTTACCTTGACGATCATGTCGCCCTCGCCCCAGATATCATCCGCCGTATCCAGAATTGTAGCGCCGGCATTCGTATAGGCTGAATCATCAAAGCCCGAGCCTTCACCCGCCGATTTCTCGACAAAAAGCTTATGACCAGCGTCAGACAAGGCCTGAACACCTGCCGGGGTCAAGCCGACACGATATTCATTGTCTTTAATTTCTTTTGGTAGTCCAATTTTCATCAATAAGTTCTCCAAAAAATCCTTTAATATTATTTTTATCAGGTATACCGCAATGTTACACCGTCTTCGAAAACGAAAAAAGCCGGAAAGACATCTTAAGTGAATTTTTTTTCTTACAAATCATGAATCACGTAATTATTGAATTTGAGAAACTGATGCGGCGGTTTTGTTAATTTAGGAATGCTACTCGATATGTCCGGCTGTTGCTTCGCCCGCCGCTTTGAGGCGGCATTGATGAACGGGATACTCAATTTCGCCGGCGGTCGCTGCAGGTCCATAGCGTCTGATCGCGTCGGCCATAACGTTTATTTGAAAAGTACGATATCGTTTGTCCTTCGCATTTGGGTGTTGATGCCCCAAATTATGAAGCATCTCGTGGGCGATAGTTCCGGCCCAGAAATCTGAACTCTTGTAAATACCATTTCGCCGCAAAAAATGCTGGTTCAAATAAAGCTGAAAATTCCCGCTGCGTCGCCAGCGTCTTGATGCATAATCCCAAAATACGCTGACGCGATCGTAGTACGCATAGCCTAACCAACCGGTTGAACCTTTTTTGGGTGCGATGTTTCGGCGATAGATATAGATTTTCGGAAACTGCCCGGTGCTTTCGGACGAAATGAAATTCAGCTGATGGAAAAGCAGGTTTCGTTTGACGCTTAGATTGTTGCAAAGCCCTGAGTTGGCGATAGTCTTATTTTTCGGATAGGCAAAACGGTATGAAGAATTTACCTCCCGCCATATAGATTTCTTTTGAATTCTCCGGACCGCTTTGCTCAAAGCTTCTTTTACAAATTTTTGCTCCGCTGTACTAAATCCGGGATCGATCCAGTAGGCCGGTGTTTTCTTTCTCGAAATCTTTGATAGCTGCCAATTTTGTACGGAACTTAAGCAGTTATGAAGCGCTTGCGCGCGGGCGGTTTGAGGGAAAAACAAAAATGCCGAAAGCAGTATAAGTAGTAGCGGAGTATACGTAACCGCACTGATTTTTGGCGAAAATGTTCGCATCGTCCTTTATTCAGGACGTTCAACCAAGAGCTTTTTGCAAAAATTTCACCATCGGATCTGTTCAAGTTTTTTGATCTGCTGTCGCGGCGAGGATAGAGGCTAAAATAGATTCGCTTATTTGCATAAACTCCGGTTCCAATTTTAACATCAAAGAAATTCAATACAGTCCATCAAGGGGAATATATGTTCAGGATTCAAATGAAAATAAGTCTTATAATTTTGTTGGTGTTTACTAATGCGGTTTGCGCGCAGAATCAAAGTGTCGGGTCAAAAACCAAGGCAGCTCCGGATTCGGATTGCAAACCAATTGAAACCGGTGAGCCAAATGCAGAAGAACAAAAGCCTTCGTTTCCCGGCCAAACAAGAGCTTGCGAAGCAAAGTCGAAGACTGCCATCGAAGTTACAGTGGTTGCAGAGGGACTTGAACGCCCCTGGGCTGTTGAGCCGCTTCCCAATGGTGATTTTCTGATCACTGAAAAGCCCGGACGTATTCGTGTTGTTACCTCAGACGGGAAAATTGGCGAACCACTTAAAGGCGTCCTGGCAGTTGGGCAAGGCGGTGTTACAGAAGCGAGCAAGCTTGGCGGTCTTCCTCCGATTACCGCCCGCGGGCAAGGAGGGTTGCTAGACGTCGCGTTGAGCCCAAACTTTAAGGAGGATCAAATAATTTTCTGGAGTTTCTCCGAAGTACGCAAAGACGGAAGCGGAACCAGCGTCGCACGGGGAAAACTAAGCGAAGATCGCACGAAGATCGAAGATGTGAAAATAATTTTTCGCGCTTTACCGAGCTATCGAAACGGTCTCCATTTTGGTTCGAGAATTGCTTTTGACAAAAACGGCAAGCTTTATGTGACGACCGGCGACCGCTTTGATCGGCCGAATCGCGAAAGAGTTCAAACTCTTGATAATCATTTCGGAAAAGTTATGCGAATCAATCCGGATGGATCGATTCCAAAAGATAACCCTTTTGTAAATCAAGAGGGTGCAAAGCCCGAAATTTGGTCGCTTGGACATCGCAATTTACAATCGGCCGTATTTGATTCGGAAGGGCAGCTGTGGACAGTCGAACACGGTGCAAGAGGCGGCGACGAGCTCAATTTGATCGAAAAAGGTAAGAATTACGGTTGGTCAATTGTGTCCTTCGGACAGGAGTATTCAGGGCGGGCATTTTCGAATTCGCGGACAAAACGCGAAGGCTATGTTGACCCTGTTTACTACTGGGACCCGGTGATCGCTCCTTCGGGAATGGAAGTTTACAACGGCACGGCTATTCCCGAATGGAACGGAAATATATTTGTTGGAGGGCTGGCATCGAATCTCCTGGTACGTCTTGTCATCAAAGACAAAAAGGTTGTCGGTGAAGAACACCTTTTGACTGACCGCGGACAACGTATACGGGATGTGAAGCAGGGATACGATGGATTTCTATACGTTGTTACGGATTCTGCAAACGGTGAGCTTTTGAGGATCGCCCCGAAGAAATAATCAAGCGGGCTTAGGTGTCAGTAGCCCGACGGTGAGGGAGCGGCTTTGGATCAGTGATCTAAAAACGGATCGGCCATCTTGGACCAACTTTCTTGAAAAGCCCGCCCTTACGGTTGGGCTACCGACACTTGCTGAAGTGCTTTCATCTTTGGCGCAACAAAAAAAACGAAAGCGTCTTGAATGACGCTCTCGACTTAAGCCTTAAACTAAATCCAAACTAAACCTCAACTTCATCGATCTGCGCTTTCTGCAGTTTTCCTGAGTAATCAACGTATATTGATTTCCATTCGCTGAAGATATCTAAGACCTGCGTACCCGCTTCACGGTGTCCGTTTCCGGTCCCTTTGGTGCCGCCGAACGGTAGATGAACTTCCGCACCGATAGTTGCCGAATTGACGTAGCAAATCCCGGTGTAGAGCTCCTGCATCGCGTAAAATGCCTGATTCACGTCCTGCGTGTAGATCGCCGATGAAAGTCCGTATTTGCTCTCATTTACGATATCGATCGCCTGGTCAAGCCGGCTAAAGGGAATTACCGATACGACGGGGCCAAAAATTTCCTCTTTGGCAATACGCATTTTGCGCGAAACGTCAGTGAAAACAGTCGGCTCAATAAAGAACCCTTTGCTGAATTGCCCGCGGCTTTTTCGTTTTCCGCCCGCAGCGAGAGTTGCTTTGTCTTCGTTTTTACCGATGTCAATATAGCCCATGATCTTGTCCATCGCCTGCTGATTGATCACCGGGCCAACCGTAGTTTTCGGATCCAAACCATTACCGACGCGAAGCGTTTTAACTTTATCGACGAGCTTCTTACAAAACTTCTTGTAGACTTTCCTGTGAACGAGCAAACGAGATGATGCCGTGCAGCGCTGTCCCGAGGTGCCAAAGGCGCCCCACAGCGATCCTTCAACCGCGTTATCGATATCAGCGTCATCCATGATGATGATCGCGTTTTTGCCGCCCATCTCAAGCGAAACGATCTTATTGTCGCGAGCGCATTGCTCGGCAATGATCCTTCCAGTATCGGTCGAGCCGGTAAATGAGATCAGGCGAACATCTTTATTTTTTACAAGTGCCTCTCCCGGCTCGGCAAAACCATTTACAACGTTTACCACGCCCTTTGGAATACCGGCCTCCTCGCAGGCTTTTACGAGGTTGATCGTTGACAGAGGCACATCTTCACCGGATTTGATCACGACGGTGTTTCCGCAGACCAGCGCCGGAATCAGTTTCCAGGAAGGTATCGCCATAGGGAAGTTAAACGGGGTGATTAGCCCGCAAATTCCGACAGGTTGACGCTCGCACATCGCGTATTTGTTTGGCATTTCCGCTTTTGTCGTGAATCCGTGAAGCCGCCTGCCCTCTCCGGCAGTAAAATAGGTGCAATCGATAGCTTCCTGAACGTCGCCGCCCGTTTCGCTCAAGACTTTACCCATTTCGCGCGTCATTTCGCTCGCGTACCGATCTTTGTTTTTCCGTAGGATCTCGCCAAGGGTAAATAGCAACTCCGCCCTTTTTGGAGCCGGAGTTCGGCGCCAACGCGTTGCAGCATTTTTTGCTGCCGCCACAGCCTTTTTGACATCGTCCTTATTCGACTTTGGGAACCGTCCGACGATGTCGGTGTTATCAGCCGGATTGACGTTATCAAACCATTCACCCGACGAACTCTTGACCCATTCGCCGCCGATATAATTATGAAATCTTTTCACTGATCTTCTCGTGTTTTTGGTAGTCGTTTTCTTTGCTCGTTTCGCTGTTGCCATAAGTGTTTTTTTTTTCGTTTAAACGAAATTCAGGGTTTAGAATTTTGATAACAATCATAACTCTAAACCCTTAAAAACTAAACTTCGGCCGCTAATTAATTAACCGTAAACTGAACGATCCGCGGGATCACAGTCTGACTTCGGCGACTGTAACGTTTTGTATGTAAAACAACCGGATCGCCTTTTTTCATACGGCTCGAGATTCGTCGAAACTCCTCTACACTGGTGATCGGCGTGCGGTTTATTCGCTGGATCAGATCGCCGCGCATAAGCGCTTCGTTTCCATTTATGTCTTTTACGTCGGAAATAAAACTCACCGGATCAACCCGCGTTACAACTATTCCTTTCAGTCCTTTATATTCCCTCGACCGGCGGCGGCTTGCGCTGATCTCGATCAGGGTCAGCCCAAACGGTAAAACCCTGACCTCCTGGCCATTAACCGGAAGTTTTTTTCTTGTGCCGTCATCGGAAGTGATCTCATTTGTCGGACGCTCGGCTAACTTCACCGTAACGTTTTTTCGTTCGAGCTTATCGGCCTTTTCTCTTAGAAAGGTCACCATAACGTTTCCGCCCGGTGCCTTTGACGAGATCTTGGCGATAAGGTCCTGATGGCTTTCGATCGGCTGGTTGTTCAAACCAACGATGATATCGTTCGCCTTCAAACCGGCCCTGGCAGCGGCACCCTGTTTGTCACGAATTTCCGTAATTATCGCACCCTTCGCCTCATCCATTCCATAAACTTGCGCAAACTCCTTCTTAACTGAGTCCAGGAGCACTCCGAGGTACCCACGCTTTACCTTGCCATTTCTCAGGATTTGTTGGTAAACATAGGAGACTTGGTTTGAAGGCAGCGCAAAACCGATGCCGTTGTAGTCTCCTGTAGAAGTCGCGATCTGCGAGTTAACTCCGATCACCTCACCTTTCATATTTACCAGCGGTCCGCCTGAGTTTCCGCGGTTGATCGCAGCATCTGTTTGAATAAATTTTTGAAATGCAGTCGCGTATGGCGTTTCGCGTTTGGTCTGAGAAATGATTCCGGCGGTAACCGTTTGAGCAAGTCCAAAAGGCGAGCCGATCGCCAACACCCAATCTCCGATTCGAGCCGACTCAGAATTTCCCAGCCGCAAAAAGGGAAGCTCTTTCTTTGCTTCGATCTTAAGAACGGCTAAGTCAGTCTGGTCGTCCGCACCTACTATCTTGGCGAGATATTCTTCACCCGATTGGAGACGAACGGTTATTCGGGAGGAATCTTCTACAACATGATAATTAGTCAGAATATAGCCGCTTTTATCGACGACAAATCCACTTCCGACCGATATGCTCGGGCCCATTCTCCTTCGCCTGAGGAGGTCGAGCCAGGGGTCCGAACTTTCGTCGGAGCCGCTTCCAAGCGATTTATTCTCGGGAACTTTTCCCTTTGTGTCGATATTTACAACTGCGGGTTCGACGATCTTGGCGACTTCAGCAAAAGAAGCTGAGAGTTGCTCGGGGGTTACGGTCGCGCCTTTCGCTTTTCGTATGGTCTCGGGCGGTTGGGCAAACAAAACACCGGTGCTAACAAGAAAAGTCAAAAGCAGCGTGGTAACGCTTAGATTTGAACTGCTGACACCAAAGACTTTTCTACGCGAAACACCTGAAAATTCGAACATAACCGCTTTCTCCATTATAAATTGATCTAGGCAAACGAGGCCCGGTAAATACTAAGTATAGATTGACCAAAGTCTTTTTGCCAAGAAATTTTACGAATCAAGCGCGAAAAATGTTTTTAACCGGACTATCGGTCCATTGAAAGAACAACCTTCATTACGCCTTTTTCTCTTGCTTTTTCGATCGCTTTGATACTATCGTGGAGCAGGAATTCTTCCGATATCAATTTCTCAACATCAACCTTCTTATCCTTAAGAAGGTTCAAAGCAGGTGAAAATATTCCACAACGTGATCCGATGATCGTGATCTCGTCGACGACAATCCGCCACGCCTCCCATTTTGATTTGCCGTGAAAGGTCGATTTCAACACGAGCTTTCCTCTAGGTCTCAAAAGATCAAGGGCCGTTTCAAAACCGCTTTCCGAGCCGCTTGCCTCGACAACGACATCAAAACTACGCTTCAATTTCAAAGCGTTTTCAAGCGTCACAGACTCTACGTTCTCATTTTCCGCAATTCTTAATTTGTCGCGGTGCTTACCGATCAGTATGAGCCGCTTGCTTTCGAGGGCCAGGCTCCAGGCGCACAAGATCCCCAACTTTCCATCGCCGATAACGGCTACACGTGTGTCGGGTGAGATTTCTACCTGTTCGGTAATTCCATATGCGGCGGCGAGCGGTTCGGCAAAGATCGCTTCATAGTCGGATATCTGATCGGGGACCTCTAACAGATTTCGCGCCGGAAGAGTTAGAAATTCAGCGTGACATCCATCACGACCCAGGATTCCCAGAACCGTACGCTCGGCGCAGTGTCGGGAATCGCCCGATTTGCAGAGCGCACATTTATTGCATCCGACATTGATTTCTCCGACGACTCGTTTGCCGATCATCTCCGGCAAATCGGCGGATTCCTCGACGACGCCGACAAACTCATGTCCGATCGTTCCTTCAAATCCAGCGTAGCCGTTGATTATTTCCAGATCGGTGTTGCAGATACCGGATTTCGTGACTCGCACCAGGCATTCATCTCCTTTAGCCGGAACCCCGACCTCGGCCAGCTCTAAATCACTTTTGATCACTCTGAGGGCTTTCATAAATGCAATTGTAAAAAGTACCAGTGGAAAACACTAGTCGTTATCTCGCGTATACCAATAGGCCCATGCGATTATCACGAATTGGATCGGCAATCGAAGAAATATGAGGATGGGGTTTATCTCCGGGTAATGATCTGTGTTCAGGGCCATATGAATGTTTGCCGGAAATACTGCGAGAAGTAAAGCGATAAGCGCCCATGCGGAAATTTTCTGGAGTTTCGGAATGAGGAGCATCAATCCAAGGACGATTTCCATAAAGCCGCTCAGATAGACCAGAAATAAATGCCAGGGGAGATATGGCGGCATGATATTCAGGTAGAATTCGGGATTGATAAAGTGATTGATTCCTGCCGCAATGAAAGCAATGCCGAGAATCCATTTCAGAATAAGTTTTAAAGTGTGCATTGGATTTATAATGTGATAAATTATTCTTATACTTGGATAATAAATACTTTTGGCTTGATATTATGAATTTTGAACTAAACGAGGAACAAGAGCAAATAAAATACAGCGTCAGGGAATTCGCAGAAAGTGAGATTCTCCCAAACGTTATGGATTGGGATGAATCGCAGCTTTTTTTCGATGAGCTCCGTCCGCAGCTTGCCGATTTGGGTCTGATGGGGGTTATTTTCCCCGAAGAATACGGCGGCTCGGGAATGGGCTACATAGAATACGCAACGATAATTGAAGAGTTGGGAAGGGTTTGCGGTTCGGTCGGATTATCGGTAGCGGCGCACAATTCACTTTGCTCAAATCATATTTTTACTTTTGGAACCGAGGAGCAAAAGAAAAAGTATCTTGTTCCGCTGGCCCAGGGCGAGAGTTGGGGCGCCTGGGGCCTGACTGAAGCGCAGGCCGGCTCGGATGCTTCGGGAACACGTTCAAATGCGGTTCGTGAGAACGGGCATTGGAAGGTGAACGGTTCGAAAAACTTCATCACCCACGCAATTTCATGCGACACGCTCGTTGCCGTCGCCGTAACCGATAAAGAAAAGGGCAATAGAGGGATCTCGGCGTTTATCTTTGATAAATCCATGGAAGGATTCCGTTCGGATCATAAGGAAAACAAAACTGGAATGCGTGCCTCGGAAACGGCCTCGGTGGTATTTGAGGATTGCAAGGTTCCGGAGGAGAACCTTCTGGGAAATGTGGGAGAGGGATTTTTGCAGGCGATGAAAGTTCTCGATGGCGGAAGAATTTCGATCGCGGCGCTTTCTGTCGGTATCGCGCAGGGAGCCTATGAAGCGGCGGTAAAATACGCAAAAGAGAGGCAACAATTCGGGCGCCCGATAGCCGAATTCCAGGCGATCCAATTTAAGCTCGCGGATATGGCGACAAAGATCGAAGCAGCAAGATTGCTCACTCTCCAGGCGGCTTACTTAAAAGACAATGACAAGCGGGTAACCAAAGAATCGGCAATGGCCAAACTGTATGCTTCGGAGATCGCGGTTCAGGTCTCCGAAGAATCGGTGCAGGTCCATGGCGGTTACGGGTACACAAAAGATTATCCGGCTGAGAAATTCTGGCGCGATTCAAAGCTTTGTACGATCGGAGAGGGAACCAGCGAGATTCAGAGGCTTGTGATCGCAAAGCAATTGTTGCGGGTGTAAGAACGTTTCTAAAGACGGCTGGACATCCATTTAAAATAACCATCGGCAACTTCCTCTGATTCGACTGCAATTATCTCGGGAACATCGTAACTGTGGTTTTCTTTAATCAATTCTTCCAGCTCATCATAATTGTTTTCAAGGGTCTTGATCAGCAGCAAATGTTCGGGTTCATTCTTTAACTCTCCCTTCCAAACATAGACCGAAGTCATTTTTGGCAGGATTTGAACGCATGCCGCTACTTTTTCGGTCACGATCTTTTCCGCCAGGCTTTCTCCTTCTGCCAGGTCCGAAACAGTGGTAAAAACAATATACATAATTTGATCTCCAAAAATTAAAGGCAAAGCTAAATGTTAACTTTGCCCGCCCTTTGTTTTTTTTCTTATTCTATTTCTTTTCCATCAGATCAGCGTATTGACCGCTATCGACCCAGTCAAGAATCTCGGAAACACGCCATATCGGGAAAGGATGGGTTTGTCCGGCATTGATGATGTCGGCCCAGAATTTATCTAGAAATTTGTCGTCGTAATCTTTCTTGAATTCGCGACCCTGTTCTAAAAACTGATCGTAATCGATCTTCGAAGCGACGGTACCGCCCGCGAGCTGCATCATTGTCCGTCCGATCACGTGCGGGTCCTGCGTAACCAATAGCGCAGCACGGTCGCAGGATAGCTCGGCACGCCTTGCCCATGCGAGCAATGCGCCGCTAATGCCTGCAGAGATCAAAAATTTGATGATCTCCGATCCCGGTACGACCATCATGGTGCCTTTCGCCAGCGCTTCAAACAAACGCGCCGCGGTCAAATATAAAACATGTTCCGCGTGAATGTGCCCGACCTCATGAGCGATGACCGCCAATGTTTCTTCATCGTTCAAGCGCTCAAGCAATCCCGAATGCAAAACTATGATGTGCTTATCGACGCCCATCGTGAATGCGTTTACGATCGGATTCTGCTGCACAAACATATCAGGCATATCTACGCCGAGCGTTGTACAGGCAACCTGCAGTTTCGCGTGCAGATCCGGAAACTGCTTTGGCGTTACCTTGACCGAGCTCGCCGAAAACATTACTCGAATCGCCGATTCCCCGGTTACCTGAATTAGTTTTCTAAGAGCCGTATCCACTCCCGGGACCGCGCGCAGCGCAGCCAAAGCCTTACTGTCCGCGGGGTGGACGTATTCGTGCTTTGTTAGATCCGCAAACTTTTTGTGCGGCTCATCCGAAAGCGGTAATTTGCATTTTCCGCATACTGCTTTTGCCCGGGCGCCCTCGCGTACAGTATTTTTCTGTGCACAAAAACGACACCGTAATGATTTGCCTTTTGAAGCTGACGTTGATTTTTTACTTGCCATAATTAAATTCTAGATAGATGTTGCCTTTTATTCAAATTTGAAATGTCACAATAGATTAAACGAAGTTGAGCGGGCAAAGGTTTTCAAAATTAAGGACTTAGCCCTTCACAATTCGAAAACGCTTCTGAGCCAACAGAATTCGTGCTCGTGCTTACCGTAAAAAAAAATCAGAAAAACGAATCTTTTTTCTCTGCAGAACTGCAAAACCCTACTGTTGTCGGCGTCAAACAGCAGACTTGGAATAAGGCTGAAGATAATATTTGCATTTATAAGCAGGTCATTTATACGGCGAAGATCGCCAACATTTATAAGGAGAAACGAAATAATGGGAAAATCATATTCAGGTGTGAAACCGGTCGGTCAACTCGATTCAATGTCTTGTTGGGCGGCTTGTTTGAAGTGGTGGATGATAGCAGCGCGGAATGTTACAAAATCGCAACGGGCGATAATCAAAAGATACAAGCAATACCGGGGTCCAAAGAACGGGC
>JABDJV010000389.1 GCA_013003295.1 Pyrinomonadaceae bacterium
GGTAAAGGTCGAAGGCGCAATGATCGTTAAAAAACACCAAAAAGCTGATCCGCGCCGAAACGTCGAAGGCGGTATTCTAAAGCGTGAAGCGTGGGTGGATATTTCGAATGTGGCGATCGCCGACCCCAAATCAGGCGCTCCTACGAGAATCGGCTTTGAGATACGGGACGGAAAAAAGGTTCGAATTGCTAAGGCCAGCGGTGAGATCATTCCGGAACCAGGACGGATCGTAAAAGAAAAGAAAGAAGAATCCGTAGAAAAGGCCGCTAAAGCCAAAACTGAAGAGAAGCCTGAGGCGAAGGCCGAGCCAAAAAAGCCGAAGGAAGATAAAGAAACCAAAGCTGCTGAAGGCAAAAAGGACGGCGAAGATCAAAAGGTCGAAAAAGATTAGTGAGTTTTGAAGTTTGGAAACGGTTGGCCAGCAAGATGGCCTACTCGTAATCTCCGGACTAAAAATAGGGAGAAACTCAAGAAGATGGCAAGGTTAAGAGAAAAGTATATAAATGAAATCGCTCCGGCGATCGCAAAGGAATTCGAGATCAACAATACGATGGCAATTCCGAAATTGGAAAAGATCGTCGTGAACATGGGAATGGGCGAGGCGATATCAAATTCCAAGTTGCTTGACACGGCGGTTGACGAATTGGCGACCATAACCGGACAAAAGCCCGTGATTACAAAGTCAAAGAAATCAATTGCGGCGTTTAAGCTTCGTGAAGGTATGCGCATCGGAACGATGGTGACGCTTCGCGGAACGCGTATGTATGAGTTTCTCGACAGATTGATTTCTGTTGCGCTACCGAGGGTCAGGGATTTTCGCGGGATATCGCCAAAGTCATTCGACGGACGTGGCAACTATACGATGGGAATAAAAGAGCAGTTGATCTTCCCGGAAATTGACTTTAACAAGGTTGATAAGACCCGCGGTATGAATATCTCGATAATTACTACCGCAAAAAATGACGAGGAAGGGCGTGCACTTTTGAAATCGCTCGGAATGCCTTTTAGGAAATAGAAAGTTATGGCTAAAGTTAGCAAAGTAGTTAAAAACGAAAAACGCAAAAAAATGGTGGCGAGATTTGCTGAAAAACGCAAAGCTCTGAAAAAGATCATCAACAATCCGGATTCGACTCCGGAAGAAGTGGATGATGCGCAGCTCAGACTGCAAAAGCTTCCGCGCGATGCGAGCCCGATAAGAGTTCGGAATCGTTGTTCGCAGACGGGTCGCCCGCGCGGTTATTTGCGCAAATTTGGTATCTCTCGAGTTGCTTTGAGGGAATTGGCTCTTCAGGGGCAAATTCCGGGCGTTGTTAAGTCGAGTTGGTAAACAGATTTAGATTTCGGAACTTAGAATTTAAGGATCACTTTTTTGCCGGATCGTTACGATCAACGATCCAAGATCGATTTACGGAGTAAAAATAAGAATGACAGACCCAATTTCGGATATGCTCACAAGAATTCGCAACGCAATCGCTGCGAAGCATTCGCGTGTAGATATCCCAGGTTCAAAGTTGAAAGTTGAAGTTGCAAGGATTTTAAAGGAAGAAGGCTACATCAATAATTATGTGGTCAAAGGCGATAAGCCGAAGTTTACGATTCGAGTCTTCTTGCGTTATGACGCAAAGGGAACATCTTCAATCACTCATTTATCAAGAGTTTCGCGTCCGGGCCGAAGAGTTTATACCGGTGCGAATCGGGTTCCGAGGGTACTCGGCGGATACGGAGTGAACATTATTTCGACTTCCCAAGGCTTAATGAGCGGAAAGAAGGCTCGCCAAGCAAATATTGGCGGGGAAATTTTGGCAAATGTTTATTAAATTTGATACTGGAAATTGCGTTTCCTGAGGGAATTCGCAGCGTCCAAGGATCACAGAGAGAATTATGTCGCGTGTAGGAAATCAACCAATCACTTTACCCGATGGGGTAACAGTAACGATTCATGATACCGAGATCGAGGTCAAAGGTCCGAAGGGGCAGTTGAGCAGCCCGATCCCTAAAGATATCGAGTTTTCGCAAGAGGACGGCATTTTGACGGCAAAGCGCAAAAATGAAAGTGCATCCGCAATGCATGGCCTTGCAAGGGCATTGGCTAACAATGCGGTTCTTGGCGTTACCGAAGGATTTAGTAAGCAGATGGATCTTGTCGGCGTCGGTTACAAGGCCGACGTCAAGGGCAGGAAGCTGGTGTTTGCCCTGGGGTATTCGCATCCGGTTGAATATGAACTGCCGGAAGGAATTGACGCGACTACCGAGCGCCTGAATACCAAATCGGAGATTCAGCAGTACCAAACGACAATCACGTTGAGCGGTATCGATAAACAAAAGCTTGGACAGGTGGCCGCCGAACTCGCGCATTTGAGGAAACCCGATGCGTACAAGGGCAAAGGAATTCGCTACGCTGACAGGTATTACAGATTGAAACAAGGTAAAGCGGCAGCCTCAGCATAGTCGTTAATGAATTAAAAATGGCACAGAAAAGCAGAGCACATATTCGAAAAGGGGTGCACAGTCGCATCCGGAAAAAGGTGAGTGGTACACCGGAACGTCCGCGTCTTGCGGTTTTTCGAAGCACCAATCACATTTACGCGCAGGTAATCGATGATGTCAGCGGCAGCACTTTGGCATCGGCATCTACAACTGAAAAGGCTTTGAAAGTGAAGTCGGGCGGAAATGTTGAAGGTGCAAAACAGATTGGTAAAACGATCGCCGAGCGGGCAATTACGGCTGGAGTTTCAAACGTTGTTTATGATCGCGGCGGATACGTATATCACGGTCGGGTCAAGGCCCTCCTGGATGCCACTCGTGAAGCCGGATTGAACAAGTCTGACGGAGGCTCTAAAAAATCGAAAAAGAAGGCTTCAAAATCGGATAAAAAAGAAGAGCCGAAGAAAAAGCCGGCTAAGAAGGCAAAGGCTGAAACCAAAAAGGGTGATGCGCCAAAGGATGCAGAAAAGAAGGATAAGAAGGCTGAGCCCAACAAAGATGCAAAACCCAAGACAAAGCCTGAATCAAAGAAGGTAGAAAAAGAAGAGAGTGACAATGAATAATCAAAGAATTTCTCCGCGGGGATTGGTTTTAAACGACCAGCTTATTTCGATAAATCGTGTAACCAAAGTAGTAAAAGGCGGCAAAAACATGTCGTTTGCTGCATTGGTTGTCGTTGGCGATGAAGCGGGGCACGTTGGATTTGGTACCGGGAAAGCAAAAGAAGTACCGAATTCGATCACAAAAGCCATCGAATCTGCGAAAAATAACCTAATTCGCGTGACATTGATCGAAAACACCTTGCCGCATGAGATTTTGGGTAGATATGGTGCAGGAAAAGTGCTTATAAAGCCCGCTGCTGAAGGAACCGGAGTAATTGCCGGAGGGGCGGTTCGGGCGATCATGCAGATGCTAGGCGTTCAAAATGTGCGCACGAAAATCCTCGGTTCGACAAACAATCACAGCGTGATCAGGGCGACCTTTGATGGCCTGATGCGTATGAAAGATCCAATGGAGGTCGCGCGGCTCCGAGGCATTCAGGTTGAAGAACTGATGTAAACATAGATCATTGAACATTTAACGAAGACGTGGAAATCACGGAGCCGATTAATGACGAATGATAAATGACGAACGATATGGCGAAGAAAGACGAAAAAAAAGACGGCGGAAAAATCAAGATCCAGTACTATAAGAGCACCATTGGTTATTCCAAAAAACAGAAGGCTATCGTGAAGGCTTTGGGTATTACCAAGCTTAATCAAACTGTTGAAAGACCTGATACGCCTTCAATGCGGGGAATGGTTACAAAGATCCCGCATATTTTGAGAATAGTTGAATAGCTTCTTGTAATTGGTAAATGGAATTACGCAGACGGCGGATCATTCAGCCAGACTTTGCGATGCACTGTTTGCCTTTTACAATTTAATAAGGAAAGAGAAATGGCTTTATCATTAAACAACTTGCGTCCCGCAAAAGGATCGACGCATAAGAAAAAACGAAGGGGTCGCGGACCCGGTTCCGGGCTCGGAAAGACTGCCGGACGCGGGCACAAAGGACAGAAGTCGCGATCGGGATACTCGAGGCGTGCCGGTTTTGAAGGCGGACAAATGCCTTTGCAGCGGCGTCTTCCGAAGCGTGGTTTTACGAACATTTTCAAAAAGAAATGGATCGAGGTTAGATTGTCTACGCTTGAGGAGAATTTTAACTCCGGCGATGAGATCACACCTGATGTTTTGCACGAACGATCTTTGATCAAGAAAGCTAAGCATGATCTTGTGATCCTCGGAAATGGCGAAGTGACCAAGAAACTGAACATTTCCGCTCACCGCTTTACAAAATCTGCGAAAGAGAAAATCGAAAAAGCAGGCGGTAAAGCGACGGTGATCGTCAAAGAGAAAAAACAAGACGAGGCGGATTCGAAAGGGGCGAAAGTTAAAGAGTCCGAAAGCGAGAGCGATAGTATATAGGAAACGGTTTTTACGGATCTTCCGGTTTTACTTAAGAGGAAAGTATGGACAAGTTTATTGCCGCCATTCAAAACATTTTCAAGGTTCCAGAGCTTAGAAAGAGAATTATCTTTACGCTGAGTCTTTTGGCTATCTATCGTCTTGGAGCGCATATCACCGCGCCCGGCGTGAACAAGGTTCGACTTGAGCAGGTTTGGAATGAAGTAAGCGGCACTCTGCTGGGAATACTTGATATATTCTCCGGCGGGAATTTCCGTACGATTTCTGTGTTGGCGCTTGGGGTAATGCCTTATATTACGGCGTCGATCATTATGCAGCTGATGCCGGTGCTTTATCCGCAGCTGAAGAAGGTCCAGGAAGAAGGTGAGGTCGGACGACAAAAGATGAATCAGTGGACCCGGTACCTGACGGTAGCGCTTTGTGCGGTTCAATCATTTTTTGTGGCAACATGGCTCCAAAGAAATGGAGTAATTCTCAATTCATGGTGGATGTCCGTTTTAACCGTCGCCACACTTACAACCGGGACGATCTTTGTTATGTGGCTCGGTGAGCAAATAACCGAGCGAGGGGTCGGAAACGGTATTTCCCTGTTAATTTTTGCAGGTATTTTGATCGGATTGCCGCAGGGTGTTGGTCAAATAGTAACCAAGGTTCAGAGTGGAGATGCATTCCAGACGCTCGGCGTTATATTTTTGATCGCTGTTGTCCTCGCACTCACCGCGTTGATCGTGTACATGGAGTCAGCGCGCAGAAAGATACCTATCAGCTATGCGAGCAGGCGCGTCGGCGACCAGGTATTTAAAGGGCAGGAAACGAGTCTGCCGCTCAAATTTAATATGGGCGGCGTTATTCCGATCATTTTCGCGTCATCTGTATTGACGATGCCGCAGACATTGATCAGTTTGCTGCCGACTGACCCGGATAATCCGGGTTCATTCTGGAACAAGATCCAGTCGTTTTTTCAGCAGTTTGGCGGAGGCGACCCGTATTACGAATTTGTTTTCATCGGCCTGATCGTTTTATTTACCTTCTTCTACATCACGATCATCTTTAACACCGACGAAGTGGCGGATAATCTACGAAAACACGGCGGATTTATTTCGGGAATCAGACCCGGAGCCCCAACGGCCGATTACCTCAATAATGTGATGACCAAGTTGACGACGATCGGTGCGACCTATTTGGCACTGGTGGTTTTCATACCGCAGGTTATGTTAAACGGATTCAAGGTAGCGAGGCTTCCTTTTATCGGCGAGTCGTTGGACAGATTTTTCTCGTCAACACCCGGACTCGGTTGGATAAACACCGGGATGGGCTATCAGTTCTTCTTTGGTGGTGCGTCGATCTTGATCATTGTCGCGGTTGCGATGGACACGGTGGCGCAAATTGAGGCGCAGCTCGTAATGCGAAATTACGAAGGCTTTTTAGGGGCCGGGTCCCGTCTGCGCGGTAGAAGAAACTAGAGTAGTTTGGACAAAGATTTATGTTTATGTCGAAAATTATTGTATTGATCGGAGCGCCCGGAGCGGGAAAAGGAACTCAAGCAAGGCTTCTCGAGGCAAAGCTCCAGATTCCACAGATCTCGACCGGCGATATGTTTCGCGAGATACAAAATTCGGACACTGCGCTGGCGCGTGAGGTAAAAGAGATATTGGCTTCGGGGAAATTGGTCCCGGACAATGTCACCTTTGAGATGGTCAAAGAGAGGACTTCCCGGGAAGATTGTGGCGGATCATACATTTTAGACGGATTCCCGCGAACTCCGAGGCAGGCCGAAATGCTTGAAGAGCTTGCGTCAGACCAGGGAAAGGTTATCAGCACGATCTTGATTGACGTTCCTTTTGAGAAACTGGAAGAGCGGCTTACGGGAAGACGGAGCTGCCCGGAATGCGGCGAGATATACAATATTCATTACAAGAAACCGAAGGTTGATGGGTTTTGTGACGATCATCCGCAGGCGATGTTGAAGCATCGTGCTGACGATACGGAAGACAAGGTGAAGGTTCGTTTGGAGACTTACGAGGAAAACACAAAGCCCTTGCTCAAATACTATGAAGATTCGGGACGTTTACAGAAAGTTGACGGCACGCGCCGCCCGGATGAAATTTACCGGGAGCTCGAAAACTTGATAGCGACGAACAATGTCACCGCTTAGCTGACTCGGTTCGTTTACGGATTTGATGCCAGCTTTGTTTGGGCTGGCGTTGCAGTTTTAGAGAGATTTGAACGAATCGAAAACAGCAAAATTTATCAGAAGGTCGGCCCAGCTTCTGCTCGGAAAACAAATGATCATTGCAAAATCTAAAAAGGATCTGGAAAAGATGCGCGTAGTCGGCGAATTGATCGCTGAGGTCAGGGAAACTTTGCGCGGAATGATCGAGCCCGGGATCACATCGCTTGAATTGAACCGGGTGGCCGAGAAAATGATGCGCGATGCGGGAGCCATACCGACTTTTGTTGGATACGCCCCGGGTGGAATGAGCCCATATCCGTTTGCAATCTGCGCCTCGGTCAACGAGGAAGTCGTTCATGGATTTTCAACCGACAAGCCGCTACAAGAAGGCGATATTTTTTCAATGGATATGGCGGCAACGCTGGACGGCTTCGTTGGCGATACGGCAACTACGGTTCCGGTCGGAAAGATCGATGATGACGTTGCGGATCTGGTTAGAGTAACGGCGGAAAGCCTGGATTTGGCGATCGAACAATGTTATCCCGGCAAGCGGGTAGGGGACATTGGGTGGGCTGTTCAACAGCATGCGGAAAAACACGGTTACGGAGTTGTTAGAGATTATACCGGGCACGGAATTGGACGAAATATGCATGAGGCGCCTCAAATACCAAATTATGGAAGACCGGGGACCCGCGAAAAAATTCGGGCTGGCTTTGTGTTCGCGTTAGAGCCGATGTTGACTTTGGGAAGCGAAGAGACCGAGACGCTCTCCGATGGTTGGACAGTTGTAACCAAGGACAGGAAATATGCGGCCCACAGCGAACACACGGTGGCAATCACAAAGGACGGCCCTGAAATTCTGACGCTGACAAAAGAACAGAAAAGGCTCTTGAAAAACGCAAGAGGAGAAACGGCGGCCGCTTAACTTGATTAACAGGGTAAAAAAGGCTAACATTTACGGTTTGTCCGACTAGAAGAAAAAGTTTTAATATTTATGTCAAAAGAAGAAGCGATAGAAGTTACTGCGACCGTGATAGATACGCTGCCAAACGCATTATTTAAGGTCGAGTTGGAAGACAATGCCGACCATGAAGTTTTGGCACACATCTCGGGTAAGATGCGTAAGAATTTTATTCGTATTTTGCCAGGAGACCGGGTTTTAGTGGAACTTTCACCATATGACTTGAGTCGTGGGCGAATCACCTATCGATATAAGTAGTTTTTGGCGTTTTAGGTTAGGAGAAATCGAAATGAAAGTGCGTCCTTCAGTAAAAAAAATGTGCCCGAAGTGCAAAGTTATTAATCGAAAAGGTGTCGTGCGGGTTATTTGTGAAAACCCAAAACATAAGCAGCGGCAAGGATAGGAGTTTTAGATAATTATGGCTCGTGTAGCAGGAATTGATTTACCACCACATAAGAGAGCACAGATCGGTTTGACCTATATTTACGGAATAGGCAAGTCTTTCTCGACGTCAATTTTAGATGAAGCTGACGTCAACATCGAGACAAAGATCAAGGATCTTACCGAAGAAGAGCTTGGCAGAATTCGTGAGGTTATTGCTCAGCAAGGTGACGTCGAGGGTGATCTCCGTAAACGCGTACAGATGGATATCAAACGATTGATGGACATCGGCTGTTACCGAGGTTTGCGGCATCGTCGTGGTTTGCCGGTGCGCGGACAGCGAACGCACACAAATGCGAGAACGAGAAAAGGACCGAAGAAAGCGGCAGTTGCCAAGAAGAAGGCGCCTGGTAAGAAATAGGGCGCGGTTGATTAAAAGATTATGGCTAAAGGCAATAAAAAAGTTTATACAAAGAAGAAAGAGAAAAAGAACGTTCCGGTCGGGATTGTTCATATTGCGGCGTCGTTCAATAACACGCTTATTTCGATCACCGATCCTCAGGGGAACCTGATCGGACAGAGTTCTTCCGGAGCGCGAGGATTTAGAGGTTCGCGAAAAGGAACACCATTTGCTGCGCAGCAGGCAGCGAGTGATGTAGCGAGAAAAGCATTGGATGCCGGGATGCGCGAAGCGGAAGTGCGGGTCAAGGGGCCAGGCGGCGGACGCGAATCGGCAATTAGGGCTATTCACAATTCCGGAATTAGGGTTACATCTATTCGCGACACGACGCCGATTCCGCACAATGGATGCAGGCCGCCGAAGCGGCGAAGAGTTTAGTCGCAAAGCGAATTTCAGGTCGTAGATTCCAAATCTAAGATTCAGAAATTTAGACTAAACCTAATTAGTGTACGAAAGATTGACGAGTTTATTTGACTGAAAAAAAAGGGAATATCGAAAGGATGAAGGGTAATAAATTACCTGTAAACTTTTCCAAATAAAAATGAGAAAGAATTCTATATTGTTTCTTCAAATCACGAATTTGAAACATGCAATTTGAAATCTGAGATCATTTTTGGAGGCAACAAATTAATTAATGGCTAGATATAGAGATGCGGTGTGCCGCTTGTGCCGCCGTGAAGGTGGAAAATTATTTCTAAAAGGAGACCGCTGTTACAAATCGTCTTGTGCGATCGAAAAACGCGGAACTCAGGCTCCGGGGCAGCACGGACCGACTGCGAGACGAAGGGTCTTGCAGGGTTACGGTGAACAGCTTCGGGAAAAACAAAAGGTTAAGCGAATTTATTTCGTCCTTGAGAAGCAATTCCGAAATTACTTCGAAAAGGCCTCTCGCCAAAAAGGCATCACCGGTGAAAATTTACTTTTCATGCTTGAAAAACGGCTTGATAATGTCGTTTTCCGGGCTGGGTTCGCGACTTCGCGTCGTCAAGCGAGACAGTTAGTAAATCACGGACATATTCAGGTAAACGGCAGAAAGGTAAATATACCGTCGTTTCAGGTGAGAGTTGGTGACGTCATAACTGTAAAGGAAAAGAGCGTTAAGAACACACACGTCGATGGAGCATGGTCTACTGCCGTGGGCCGCGGGCGTCCGCGTTGGATCGCGGCGAATGAGGCCGAATTCAGTGCGAGCATTACGGATCTGCCAAAACGTGAAGATGTTGATGCAAACATCAATGAGCAATTGATCGTTGAGCTTTATAGCAAATAATTCTATCTGATCGGGCGAAGGATTTCGGAAGGGAATTCTTTGCCCATCGGTGGTTAGTGGTTTTATACAATAATTTTGAGCCAAAAATATGACACAGAATAATCATTGGACAAATTTTCAGATTCCGAGCCGTCTGCAGGTTGAATCTGAGACTCTTACAGATAAATACGGAAAATTCTACGCCCAACCATTTGAGCGGGGGTTTGGCACAACGATTGGAAACTCGATTAGAAGAGCGCTGCTTTCTTCAATTGAAGGCGCCGCCATTACAGCGGTTAAGATCGAGGGAGTTGAGCACGAGTTTTCATCGATCAAAGGTGTTACCGAGGACGCAACCGACGTTATCTTAAATCTAAAGCAAATTCCGTTTACGCTTCACGGGAATGAAGCGAAAACATTGACGATCAGCAAGTCAGGTGAAGGTGAAGTAACGAGCAAGGATATAGAGGCTGACGGCGATGTCGAGATCCTGGACAAAAAAGTTCATATCGCAACGTTGAGTAAAGGCGGTGAGCTGAATGTTGAGGTTCGTCTCAAAAGGGGCAGAGGGTATGTCTCAGCAGAATTTAATAACGACGAAGACCTATCGCTTGGATATATTCCGATCGACTCGGTCCACACACCGATCAAAAAGGTGAATTACAACGTCGAAAAAACGCGCCAGGGATCGAATACTGAGTATGACAAGTTGACGATCGAAGTTTGGACGAATGGTTCGGTCAAGCCGGATGATTCGATCGGATTAGCTGCAAAGCTTGTAAAAGATCACATGTCGATCTTTATCAATTTTGAGGAAGATGAAGAGGAATTTGCCTACGAGGATATTGCGAGGCCGCCGCTTCTCAGAAACGATCTGCTGGATCGCTCGGTTGATGAACTGGAGCTTTCGGTTCGTTCGTATAATTGTTTGAAAAATGCAGAAGTCCGCACGATTCGCGAACTAATTCGCCGCACTGAGAAGGACATGCTCAGTACGAAGAATTTTGGTAAGAAATCTTTGAATGAGATCAAAGACCTCCTTCATGGAATGGGGCTTGATTTCGGCATGGATTTCGATGAGCAGGGAAATCCGATTCCGGGCTCCGGCGGACGAGAATTATAAACTCATATGGGCCGTATAGTATTGCGGC
>JABDJV010000400.1 GCA_013003295.1 Pyrinomonadaceae bacterium
GGCGATCGGCCTCTTCCAACGTTCGACGCAGCTCCGCATCGTTGCGGCTCTTTGAAATGGTCAAACTGCGCAAACCGCGGGTGAGTATAAAGCCGAGGCCGCGTTTTCTGATCGCCTGGATGAGATCGGCCTTGCTTGCCGGGTTCGCCTCAAGGCCATAAAGCATCTTTACATATTCCGCCTGAGAGAGCGGCTTTTGCTGAATTCCCTGTGCGAAAACGACGCTCGACAAGATTATCGTTAGAATTATTCCTAAAAACTTTTTCATTACGTATTAAAGATGCCCCTAGCGGGGGTTTGTTTGCCTGTGTAAAGAGACATAATACACGAAATTCCGTTGACTTAAACGAATTATATTGGCATAAATAGATCTTGAGGATTTTATGAGAAAACCTTTGAGCATAATTATTATTTACTGCGGGGACTTCGCTCCGTGAAAGAGAGCGAGCCAAAGGTAAACTTTGTGAAGGTCCCAAGTCGAAAAAACGGCTTGGGACTTTTTCTTTTGGAGCGTAAGCATCCCTGCTTGCGATGAGCATCGTTACGATGCGAAATTAACGCCGCTAGCAGGACAACATCGGGAATATTTTCGTGCTGTCGCACTCACGCAAGCAGGGATGCTTACGCTCCGGGCGAAAAACTCATACATTGATTGCGGATTTCCCGCAGTTCAATGATAAAATCTCGACTTTGACGATACAGGCGGAAACGCCACCGTTTGGAAGCGTGTCAGCTTTAGGAACTTCAGATTCACACACTTACTAACGTGCGTGTTTCTTCAAGAAATATCGAAATATGACTGAACCAGTAAACTTAAAGAAAACGATCAATTTGCCGAAGACAAAGTTTTCGCAGAAGGGAAATCTTTCGCAGGCAGAGCCGGCCCGTTTGAAAAAATGGGACGAAATGGACCTATACGGCAGGATTCGTAAGAATCGCGCGGATGCAGAAAAGTTTATCTTGCACGACGGACCGCCCTATGCGAATGACAACATACATATCGGAACCGCACTAAATAAGATTTTGAAGGATTTTATTGTCAAAACAGCGACGATGCAGGGTTTTGATTCGCCATATGTGCCGGGTTATGACTGTCACGGTCTTCCGATCGAGAAGTATGTCGAAAAGGCCCTGGCTAAAAAAGGTAAAAATAAGAACGATTTACCGGTCGGAACATTTCGTAGGATCTGCCGCGAACACGCGGCGAAGGCTTTAAAAGCGCAAACCGCTGATTTCGAAAGGCTTGGAGTTCTGGGTGAATGGGACAATCCATATTTGACGATGTCGCACGAGTACGAAAGTGAAACCGCGAGGCTTTTTGGTAAATTTGTTGAGCGTGGTTTCGTCTACAAAGGTGCCCGTCCGGTCTATTGGTGTGTTCATGATCAAACCGCTTTAGCCGAAGCCGAGGTCGAATACGCCCAGCACACATCGCCTTCGATCTACGTAAAATTTCCTCTGAAATCCGACGCTTCACAGATCGACGAATCGTTGGCCGGCAAGAACGTTTTTGTCCTTATATGGACAACGACTCCCTGGACGATTCCGGCGAACCTGGGAATCGCGGTTCATCCGGAGTTTGAGTATTCGGCGATCGAAGCAAACGGCGAGGTATATATCCTCGCGTCTGAATTGGTGAATAGCCTGACGGAAACGGCGGGCTTGGAAAACGTAAAAGAATTGGCCCGCTTTACGGGCGACAAACTCGAACGGCTCGAGGCAAAGCATCCCTGGATCGATCGCGTATCGCTTTTGATGAACGCCAAACACGTGACCCTGGGCGAATCCGATGCCGAAACCGAATTGGACGTAAAAGAAGCGAGCTCAAAATCTGCAAGTGCGGGAACCGGAGCAGTGCACACCGCGCCCGGACACGGACACGACGACTTTGTGATCGGTAAACAATACGGCCTGGAGATCTATTGCCCGGTTGATAATGGCGGGAGATTTCAGGACGACGTCGAGCACTTTGCCGGTCAACAGGTTTTTGAAGCAAACAAGAATAT
>JABDJV010000269.1 GCA_013003295.1 Pyrinomonadaceae bacterium
ACCCAAAGCTGAGCCAAAATCGACGAAAAAACCAAAGCCAAAGCCAAAAACGATCAATGGTGATTCCATAATTGTTGAACTTGATGAAACCCATGTTCTTCCGACCGATCCGGTAAACTAGGGTCTAGAAGGCTTGTGAAAATCGAAAATGTACTTGCCCTTGATGCAGTCGGAATATTGCGTCAGGGGCTCCTTGCTGCGGGATCAGAAATCTTGGCGGGTTTAGCAGATAGCCGTAGTCAACAGCAAATTCTCCGCCGATCGGAGTCTTGATTCGGAGACCGACGCCGATCGTGTGCGTCCATGTCGCTCTCGCATTGTTGCGAAACACATCGCCCGGGGGAGCATCGGCGGGATTGAATATCTCACCCGCTTTCTGAAAAACGTTTCCGCCATCGTAAAATGGAACAATTCGTACAGATTCTGTAAACGGGATCCTGGCTTCCAAATTTGCAATTGCGAGCGCATTTCCGCCGAAGGGTATCGTAAACGGATTCAGATTTACGATCTCGCCGTTCTGGTTACGGAAGGTTCCCTGCGGAATTACTACGACCCTTGGTCCTGCCGCTTCAAACTCAAACCCCCGTATCGTCGTTGACCCGCCTGCAAAAAACCGCTCAGAGATCGGAAGAATTCCTTCAAGACCGGGATATGGGGTTCCGGCGAATCTGTCGCCGCTTGAAAATACATTCGCGATGCCTAAAACAGCGCGTCCCGCAAAAACCGTACTTCCCAGCTTATTGACGGTAAAAAACTTGTTGTATGTAAGCTGCAGCTTATTAAATCCGACGTTTGCGCCAAGTGCCGGCAGCGACACGTTAAACTCGGCAGTTAAATATTCTCCTTTTGTCGGATCACCCGGATTATATCGGCATGGATCACCCGGCTCACCTTTTGCGATCATTTCAAGCAGGGTATTTCTTACCGAACAATTTTCCCTCGTGTCGCGGACGAAGGTCGCCCCGAACCCGGAAATCCGGATTCTTGCATCCGGACGCAGCAGGTCCTTGATAAGCAAACTCTCAAAATTAAATAACCGCACATCCTCGAAGCGGTATCTCAAGAAAAGTATGCTCCTATCCTTCTTGCTTATCGTTCGGTTAGTTTCGGCCGAGATCGTGAATCGGTTTATTGTCGGGTCACCTGTATTCGCTCCAAATTCATCGATCGGATTTCCATTTTCGTCGATCCGCTGCACTATTCCAAATGTTCCCTGATCAAAGGTCGAACGGAAAAACCTGGTCACCGTAGAATCTCTTTGGTATTGGGCGGTAAATGTTAGCGGAGCGAAACGTTTCTTGCCGTTTTCGTCTTTCCCGTCAGACAAAAATCGCGGGTTAAGAAAATCAACCTGTACGAGCTGCTGCCTTTGGCTGACACGAACCTGCGCGCCACCCTGTTGCAACCGGCCAAACAGATTAAAGTGACGTATGTCGAAAAACCCGCTCAATCCAACATCGGTCGAAAAGCCTCCACCGTACGTAATAAGACGCGGCGGCTTTTCATCCAAATTGATGATTATATCGGTTTGACGGTTCTTTCCGTCCGGGGTCTCTCCCGCCGGTTCTTCTTTTATCTCGACCCGGTCAAAGGCATCCGTAGAATACAGACTCTGTTCACTCGCAAAAATATCGGTGATTCGCAAAACAGAATCGGACCGGAGATCGATCGCTTCGAGTATAGCCGAGCGTTTCGTATCCTCGTTCCCGTTTATAAGAATCCGGTTAACAAATACTTTTTTGCCCTCGTTTTCAACTTTGTATACGATCGAAAGCTCGCTGCTCGAAGCACCGTCTTCATTTGGAACCTCGATAGTTGAGTAACTCACCTTTGCATCGTAATAACCCTTGTCTGCATAGTACTGTGAGAGTTTCTTTACACCATTGCGCGCCCGCGCCCGCGAAAAGTTTTTTCCGACCAGGTCGGGGAGTTCGGTCTGCAGAGTTGAATCCGTAAAACTGGTGTTTCCTTCGATCAGTACATTCTTGATCTTGGTCGGATTTCCCTCGCGGACGACAAATGTAATGATCAGGCTTTCGCCGTCCGTCGAAACACCTTGTTTGATCCCAACCCGTGCACTTCGGTATCCGAGTTCGCGCAGCAGGGATTTTATCGTATCTCTGTCCTGACGAAGCAACTCTAAACTTGTATATCCGCGGCCGTAACCGAAAAAAGGTATAAAACCAAAAACATTTGCTTCCTGAGATTCCAAGACCGGCTGGATTTCCGGGATCGTTAGCTTGTCGGTTCCTTCGATTCGGAGCTCTTCGAGCTTAAGTTGACGATTAAGATCGACGTCGTATTTAACGTCGATCTTTCGGTTAGTTAAATCTGCGCCGCTCAGTGCCGAACATAAAACCTCAGTTTCGTTTTCCGTTTCGCTGGCTTCGCCTTCCTGAAACTGTGGATCGACGGAGCAGATCGGAGTCACCTGTGAGAAGAAATATCCCTTTTCCTGATAGTAGGTCTCAAGTCTTCGTTCGCCTTCAACAATTGCGGCATAATCAAGCGTCCCTTCCCTCAGGATCGGCAGGAGCTTCTTCTTTTGCTTATTACCGATTTTTTCCTTTTCGGTATTTACGTCAACTTTTACGACGGCACCAACCTCGCCTGAGATCTCGATATCTACTTCGTTTTTATCTCCGTCATAGACCACCCGGGGCTCGTTTAAACGGGGTGCGAGATATTCCTGTTCGCCCAAAGCCTCACGGATCTTCTCAACGTCATCATTTAATTTTTCAAGTGTATATAAGCTGCCCGGCTGTAAGGCTAATTTTGGTTTCACTTCGGTATCCTTGAATCTGTCGATCCTGAACTGAAACCGGCCCACCCGAGCCTGTTCGTTTGGCGTTACATTAAAGACCACTTCGACGTCAATCTCATTGCCGAGGGGTCTTTTTTCAAATTCAACCCGCGATTCGAAGAATCCGCGTTCGCGCAAATAGGTCAGGATGACACTCGCATTATCGCCCAAAACTTTATCGGAAATTGCTGTTCCGGGCGAGAGTAGATTTAGGCGCAAAAGCAGTTCCTGTTCCGTTACCGGCTCTCCTATCACCTTACCAACATTGATCGAAATTTTTTTTGCGATAGATTTTCGCTTGATTATGAACCGTAGGGCGACTGAGCTATTCTGCGCGGCCGTCGCTTCGACCTTTGCCGAAATTATCTTGTCGGTTCTGTAGAGTTTTTCCAGGGCGTTCCGAATCCTGACCGTAGAATACCTGTCGCCAATTTCTTCGCCTGCGATCAGCCGAAACTGTTCCGCGGCAGAGACATCCTTGTCCGCGCCTGCAAAAGTAATATCTACCCTTTGAATCGGCCGGCCTTCGAATTTATTTTGGGCGATTGTACAAACAGCGAAGGCTGAAGATAGAAGCACCGCAGCCAGAAAAGCCTTGACGCTTCTGCTTCCTAATCGGAATCCGGGCTTTCGTGTTTTTTGTTTTGTAACCACTCTGTGCAGCGAATCAGACCACTTGTAATGAAATATTTGGGCGGCGCGGTTCCGCCGGTAAATTGCTTTGATGTCTCAATGCCGCCGTTAAGTTTTCTGAAAACTATATTTAACAGGCGTTTCGAGATTAAGGCTATTCTAACAAATTATCGGAATTGCAAAAATGAATTTTTTGTTTAAAAGTATCCCCATCCGAAACATAAGCTTCGGTGCGCATCAGCGAACATATGAATAACATCAAAGAAGAAAAATTTTTAGCGGCGAAGGAAGCCGTAAAACATGTCGAAACCGGTCAAGTCGTTGGTTTGGGCACAGGTTCGACCGCATATTTTGCAATCGCGGAAATTGGCGAAATGATCAAATCAGGCTTGAGGATAAAGGCGATACCTACCTCAAGCCAGACGGAGGACCAGGCACGATCCTTAGGGATAGAACTCGTTTCGGTCGACGACGTCGATGCTATTGACCTTACAATCGACGGAACCGATGAATTTGACGATAACCTCAATCTTATCAAAGGCGGCGGGGGCGCGTTGCTGAAGGAGAAGATGGTCGCGAGAATAACCAAAAAACAGGTCATTATCGCGGATTCGTCAAAAAAGGTTGATGTTCTGGGGGTTTTTATGATCCCAGTGGAGGTGCTTCCCTTCACCGTAAACTATGTCCAAAGAAGAATCTCTGAATTGGGCGGAGCGGGGAATATCCGTATGAAGGAGGGGAAACATTTTCTCACCGATGAGGAAAACTACATTATCGATGCCGATTTTGGTGAAATAGAAGATCCATATGATATTTCCGATAAGCTAAACAATATCGAAGGGGTTGTCTGCAACGGGCTTTTTCTTGATCTTGCAGATGTTGTAATCATGGGAACAGAAGATGGGATCGTTACCTTTGAAAAATAAGCACTGCCGATTCTATTTCCTTCCAACCCAAACCGCGGCAACGATCAAAGCCAGAGCAACAGCGCCGAAAATCGTCGAGATCACCGCACTGGCCGATGCAAAATAGTAATAAGTATTCCCGCGCGATTTTATTAGCGACATATTAATAAGCGGCTGGATAACAAACCAAAGTTGCAGAATTAAGAAGATAAGCAGCCCGCCAATAGCGAGCAGGCTCGCCTTAGAATTTTTCTTGTATCCTAAAACACTTAATCCGATTCCGATCAGGATAACTACCAAAAACGGCAAGGCCAAAAGAGCGGGAAATATCAACTGCGACAAGTTTTCTAAGGCGTTTGTTTCCATGAATTTTAGGTTTTAAAGTCTCCCTCTCGCTTTGAGAACGAGATCCCGCGCCAATTTTGCATTGTCGCTATGTGCGGTCAAATGCCCCATTTTCCTTCCTTTTCTCGCCTCCCGCTTTCCGTAAAGATGAAGCTTGATGTCTTTATCTCCGAGGACATTTGACCAGCGAGGCTCACCGTTTTGCCATAAGTCTCCCAGAAGATTCGCCATCGCTACCGGCCGAATAAACTCGGTCGAACCAAGCGGCAGGCCGCAAACGGCTCTGAGCTGCTGTTCAAACTGCGAAGTGACGCAAGGAGATTCAAACGTCAGATGTCCCGAATTATGAGGGCGCGGCGCGATCTCATTCACGATCAAAGAACCATCACCAAGAAGAAAAAATTCCACGCACATTGTTCCCACATAGTCGAATTTTTCTGCGATCCCCCGGGCAATCTCGACGGCATCTGTTTTTACTTTTTCGGTCACCTCCGGAGGTGCGACTGAAACGTCTAAAATATGATTCGCATGGTCGTTTTCAATAACTCCGTAATGTACAAATTTACCCGCAGCGTCGCGGGCGCAAACAACCGAAACCTCTTTTTCGAATTCGATTAGCGCCTCTAAGACGCATTCGTTCTTTCCGAGTTTCTCAAAGGCGGCCTCGACATCAGATTTCGATTCTATCTTGCTTTGTCCTTTCCCGTCGTAACCAAATCCTGCCGTCTTGAGAATGCTACGGGTTCCCAATTCATCCACCGCAAGAAAGAGATCATCCAGAGTTTTTATCAGCCGGAAAGCCGCTACCGGAAAACCGTTACTTGAAAGAAAATTCTTTTCGCGCAATCGATTCTGTGTGATGTGCAATACTTCGCCTTTGGGATGGACCTGCACAAATTCCGCTGCGGCTTCAATGGTTTTTGAGGGCACATTCTCGAATTCAAAGGTGACCGCCTCAACGCTTTTTGCAAATTCGCTGACGGCATCAAGGTCTTCATAGGGCGACGCTATCTCGACATCGGCGATTTGCCCCGTCGGAGTCTCTGTCTGAGGGGAATAGGTAGCGATGCGGTAACCCATCTTGCGCGCTTCTATTGCGAGCATCCTTCCGAGCTGCCCGCTGCCGAATACGCCAATTGTTGAATTAGGATTTATCAAGTTTTACGGTCAGTCCAATCGATCGGCTAAAACTTTTGATGTTTGTTTCTCACGAAATTCTTTTAGTTTCTTTCTTAGTTCAGGCCTGGAACCCGCTAAGATCGAAACAGCCAATAATGCGGCATTCCTGGCCCCGGCATCACCGATCGCCAATGTTCCAACCGGAATTCCCGCCGGCATTTGAGCGATTGAAAGAAGTGAATCCATTCCCGAGAGTGCTTTGCTTTTTACTGGAACACCAAGAACCGGCAATACCGTCTGTGAAGCACACATGCCGGGCAAATGAGCCGCGCCTCCGGCCCCGGCGATGATCACTTCAACACCGCGCTCCTCGGCAGTTTTTGCAAATTCAAAAAGCAGATCCGGTGTTCGATGAGCAGAAACAACCCGGCACTCGTGCTCAACACCAAAATCTTTTAGAATCTCGGCCGCGTTTTTCATCGTCTTCCAATCAGAAGTGCTGCCCATAATAACGGCAACCAGCGGAGTCGCCGATCGTGTATCTATTGATTCTTCCATAAACCTATTTTTCCACAGTGTCCATACGATTCCAACAAATTTGCAGATCGATCTGAAGAGACTTATCCGGGTACAGCCGGCGCTTTTATCCGTTTATCGCCCGTGCCTTTATTGAAAGTTACATTTAACAGCACAAGACACTCTTTATTCGAGGATGAATTCAGAGATTCAAAATCATCGATCTTCATAATGCTACTCAACGCAAAAAATAATCTGCTAATTTTTCGCTCTTCGATCTCGATCGAAACACTCATCGAAACGTCAGAAAACATCTTGAAATCTATGATGAAGCCAAAACCACCGATCTCCTCTTTGATTCTATCTATCCCGGTAAGACGCTCCCCGTCATAATAGGCGGAAAAGAAATATCTATCCATAAACCGCATAAACTCGTCAATTGCCGACTATAGCTTCTTAACGCGCCCCTCGATATTCGGTTCATACCGATTAAATTTTTTCAAAAATTTCACCATTGAATCAAGAATTTCGATTTGAGTGTTTTTATATTTTAGAGTTTTCTTAAACATCACGAAACCGTCGCCGCCGTCCGCCAGAAAATTCGACGTGATCACCTTATACGTTTTGTTATCATCAAGCGGAACCCCTTTTATTTCAACCTTTACTACACGCTTACCGATCGGTTTGCTTTCGTCATACGACATTTCGACGCCCTTTGAAGCCTGCAGAATTCCATTTGTCAGACCGGCACCGTGCTCAAACATTTCCCTCAGATCGCTTCCCTTCATTTGGAGCTGGACGATCGTATTTGGAAACGGAAAGGCCGAGATCAATTCACCGACAGTTACCGCTCCGGCATCGACATCCTGCCTTAAACCGCCGCTGTTGGTTACCGCAAAATCGTTCCCGGGAAAGGCATCAAGCATCGCATCCGCAACTAAATTACCCAGCAAGGATTCTTCGCTGTATGAACGGGTCAAGGCCGTCGAACTGGTCGTCACCTCCTCGTCGGTAATGGTCTTCACCTTGTCTTTCCACTTCTTGATGATCTTGAGCATTTGCGGATCGTCCGGCACCTCATCATCGAAAAGGTAGTTGAAGGTGTTTTTATGAGAGGTGATCTTGTCGGTTTCTTTATTGTAAATTAGCTCAAGCTTTCCAAGTTCGATCGTGTAGGCGTCGGTCGAAACGATAATTGTGCCGTTTGAGACGAGCGGTTTCGGCGTACCGCTGTGGGGGTGGCCGGTAACCATTAAATCTATTCCCGGAACATTCCTCGCAAGCTCGATATCTTTCTTATGATTGCGCGCGACATCCCCCGTACCACCTGAAGACTGTGTCCCCGGTATTCCCTGATGTATCAGCAGAACGATCAGATCGGTCTTTCCTTCAAGCTCCTTAATATACTTCCGGAGGTATACTTCTTCATCGCGGGCATCCAGCCCCTTGATCATCTCGTCGGCGGTGGTGTCATAAAATGCAAATTTTCCGTGAAGGCCAATTATTCCAAGACGAATTCCATTTACCTTCTTGATGATATAAGGCTTATTCCAAACGAGTTTGCCTGTATCTTTTACAAAAATATTGCCGTTCAAGATCGGAAATTTCGCTTTGGCGAATTGATATTGAGTATTCTTCCACCCGTGGTCAAACTCATGATTGCCCGCCGCTACCGCATCCAGGCCGAGATGGTTCATGGCATCGATCACCGCTTCGCCTTTTGTCAGCGAACTTACATACGGGCCGGTAAAGAAATCGCCGGCATCAAAATATACCGTGTGTTCATTGGAAGCTTTTTCCCGCTTTACCAAGGTCGCAATATTTGCAAATCCCCCAACCTTTCTGGTTTTACTGACCCAGGGAACTATGTGCGGCTCAAAATGCGAGTGCAGGTCATTTGTATATAAAACGGTGAGTTTTCTTTCATCCGCACGAGAAAAGGAAGAAATTGCTCCGGAGAGAATCAATACAAACAAAAGTAAATATTTGAAGCTTTTCATAAACCTTTTCTATCAGATTATTGAATTAAAACGAAGTAGTGATCGGGAGCACCCAGAATCTAATAATGAGGTTTGCGCACGGAAAACACTTTTTTGCGAAACTAATTCAATTCTCTCGTTGTGCGGCGTTTTGAAGCGGGAACTTTCTCCTTTTCGCGCCGGTTTTTCCATTCATTATCGAGAAGATTTGTGGTTCCCTCGGTAACCGACGCCGGCGCCTGTCGCTGTTCGTGTAGTTCCTTCGGTTTCGCGGTTTCAATCGTTTCCGGGTCGCGCGGCGGAACAAAGTTTTCATTTGCTGCGGGCTTTTCAATGGCTCGTTTCAAGCGATTCCAGGCAAAGAACGAGGAAGTCAGGCCTCCCAATAGACCCAACCCGCAGAAAAACATCAGGAAGGGAAACAACTTTGGCTTCATCAATCCGGCGTTGTAAATCAGAAAAAATATGATCCCGGCAATCGTTGCGATCGGGGTCATTAGCGAAGCAAAAACGACTGAAACCTTTGCGGCGCGAGCTTCCGCGGAGACCCTCAAAACCTCCAGCTCAGCCGATTCCGAAGTTAGCGGGGCACCGCATTTTCTGCAAAACTTCGAATCGTCAGTCGATTCCGTTTCGCACACCGGACACAGCTTTTCGATCGTATGGGCCTTCGAAAGCGCAGCGATCGTTTTCGCTTCCTGCAAAACAAGATTCTTATCGCCTTTATTGAGCGCAGTGTGCTTTATCAGATAGTCAAAAGTAACGCGGGTCGAATTCTCACCGGTTGATTTGAGTCTTAGAGTAAGCACGCAAGGATAATCCAACGCATTCGCAGACATATAAGAGCCCGCCCATCCCTTAGCTCCGCGCCGCGCAATTATATTTGGTTGATCTTCAATAATGTCATAACCCAAAACCTCGAGAGCATCCAATAGCTGCAGGCGAACGGTATCAGAATTTCCCGCCAAGACCTTCTTGAGGTACAACTCCGTACCATACTCCGATGAATTTATGTTGATATTCACATTATCCATATTTTTTCGAGACAAAATTTCGTTCTTCGATTTGTACGAACTATCATAGCAGAGAGTTTGAATAAAATATGTATAGCGAGCAATCAGGATCCTATTGGACGCGAATCGGGGAAAAAGATTCTTTCAACCGTCGATGAAAATAAGAGCTTCCTGAATTCAACCTACAAACGCTCTAAAAGCGCTTCGGCATCAACTTTGTAATTTCCATCCTCACGCTCATGATTCTTATTCAAAGGAGCATCAATGATCCATTCGAGATGCTCGCGGGCTTTGTCTTTTTTGCGGTCCGAAACGTAAAGCTCGGCGATGAAGAGGTGGTTCAGATAAAACGTCGGGCCAAATTCCAGTGCCTTTTCAAAGCACTCATGCGATTTCTTATTATCGCCGATCGATATCGGAAATCCCGGTGCCTTATTAAACAAACGCCCCAAAACGCGCCATGGTCCGCCGTAAAAGTAACTTTCATCAAGTTCAATACACTTTTCTGCCATTTCCTTTATCGGCGAGATCAAAGAGAGGCTTTTCATGATTCCCTTTTCGTGTCCGTAAGAGCCCCAGTTCACGGCGAGCCAAAAGCAGGCTTCGAGGGAATCGTCTTCCGCTTCGACGCCTTGTTCGCCGTATTCAACACCTTTGTCGTAATAGAAAAGCTTGTCCTCTGCGTCAGCGTATTCACCCGACCAATAATAGATCTCGGATAATAACCCATATGCCCATGCGCAATCCGGATCATCATCGATCAGTTCGAGCAATTCATCATGGGCCGAATCCATGTTCTCCTCGTCAAGCTCACGCTCATCGATGAGTTTTCTGACTAAAGTAAAAGTTTTCTTATTCTTCATATAAAACTCTATGCAGGATTAGCCGGAGTATCGGACCCCGGCATTTATTTTCTGAAAGCCTTCAATTATCTGCGCACTCATCCAAAAAATATCTTTATTACTCTTCTAGGAGAAATATAGAGAAAAATATTGCGACGCGGTATTCCTTAAAACCCTTTGTCCAGTAAATCTATTATTGAATGGAAAATTAGGCAAGATATTTTACCCAGACGGAATCTTTTCTATTGTCGATTACTAATTCTCAACAAACTTACACTTCTTTGCATCTCTTTACTTAAGTCTGACGTTCTGCCCGGTCTTAGCCGCGTCTTACACTCCAAATACGATAACCCCGGGGTTCTCATTTTGGAGGTAATTTTCTATGGATACGATAGCTAAATTAGTTGCACTTACAATTCTTTATTTCTTTTTTTCAACGATTGTGCCGGGTCAAATCACGGCACCAAAAGATCTCTCCTCGAGCGAATTTCGCGCCGAAAACATTAGCGGTGGGTGGCGGCTTAACGAAACTGAATCAGACGAACTTCTGGAAACACTCGAGTCTTTGTTCCAAAAGGTAAACGTGAAGATTTCCAATAAGTCAGTAGGCGAAACTGAGGGATTGATATCTCCACCGATAACTTTCTCCTTAAATGCCCCAAAGCTACTTGTAATCACGACCGGATCGGACAACAACTCAATTACCATCAGCGAGGGTCTCAAAAAGAGTATTTCAACAAGGACCTTTACAG
>JABDJV010000412.1 GCA_013003295.1 Pyrinomonadaceae bacterium
GGTAAAGCCGGTCGGGACCTATGGATGGGTCGAAGACCGAAAGTCCGCGGCGTAGCAATGAACCCGGTTGACCATCCGCATGGCGGCGGTGAAGGTAAAACTTCAGGCGGCCGGCACCCGGTGAGCCCCTGGGGCCAACCGACGAAAGGATACAAGACACGTAAAAACAAGCGCACTCAAAATATGATCGTGCGTGATAGAAGAAGGAAATAGGATTTATGCCACGTTCAGTTAAGAAAGGTCCCTTTATTGACCTAAGCGTTCAAAAAGTTCTGAAAAGAATTGCAGATGGTGGAGCAAAGCCGCAAGCGATCAAGACGTGGTCGCGCCGTTCGACCATCACTCCCGATATGGTTGGATTGACCTTTGGGGTCCACAACGGCAGACGCCATATTCCTGTTTATATTACGGAAAATATGGTTGGACATAAGCTCGGGGAGTTTTCCCCGACCAGAACTTATAAGGGGCACCCGGGAACTAAGGCTGAAAAGTCAGCGGTAAGACGTTAGTTTGACGCGATTCGCCGAATTTGCAGCGAGTCAAAAAGGTTACGATTATGGAAGCAGTAGCAAAAACAAAATATCTGAAAGGTTCGCCGCAAAAGACACGCCTGGTCATTGACCTCGTTCGTGGAGAAAACGTTTCGAAGGCGCTGGCGATTCTTCAGTATACAAATAAGAGGGCGGCCGGTCCGATCGCTAAGTGCATTCGTTCGGCGATCGCTAACGCGACCTATGCCGCTGAGCAGCAGAATATCGCGATCGATCCGGATGAGTTGTGGGTGAAAACCTGCTATGTCGATATGGGGCCGACAAAAAACCGTCGTCGATTGAGGCCCGCTCCGCAAGGGCGCGCATTTCAGGAGCGCCGTCATTATTGTCATATAACAGTAATGCTCAGCAGCGAAGAGCAGGAAGAGCCGGTGGATGAAAAGCCGAAATCAAAGGGTAAGAAGCTTAAGGGTAAGAAGCTGCAGGCGAAAGAGGCCGGTGGCCCGAAGAAAGAAAAGAAAGCGCCGGTGAAGAAAAAGGCAGAGGCTCCGAAAGAAAAGGAATCTGAGGCGAAGGAAGAAAAAACTTCAAAACCGGCTGAGTCCGAAGTAAAGAAGGAAGCGCCGAAAGCCGAGACGAAAACGGCCGCAAAAGATGCCGATAAGGAAGTAAAGTCTGAAACGCCGAAGGTTGAGGGAGAAAAGAAGGCCGAAAAACCAGAGAAGCCGGCCGAGGCGAAATCGGAAGACGCGGAGGCTGAAAAGCCTGCTGCAGCTAAACCGGACGTGAAAAAGACGGATAAAAAAGAGGCCGAAGACGCAGAGGAATCAAGCGGGGACAAGTCTGATAAATAGAGTAGAGGTTTATAACAGGACATTTTATGGGACAGAAAGTACATCCATACGGCTTTAGAGTCGGATACAACAAAGATTGGCATTCACATTGGTATGCGAAACATGAATTTGCTGAATACTTAGCAGAAGACATGAAATTGAAGCGCGACCTGAAAAAGAGGTTTTCTGGTGCGGGAGTTTCCCACATTGATGTTGAACGTGCGGCAAATCGATTGAAGATCATAATATACACCTCCCGTCCGGGAATTATCATCGGTCGAAAGGGGTCTGAGATCGAAAAATTGAAGACGGATCTTTCAAAAAAGACAAAGCGGGAAGTGATCGTTTCGATACAAGAGATCAGAAAACCAGAATTGAACGCACAGCTGCAGGCAGAAAAGATCGCCTATCAGCTTGAAAAGAGATTCGCGTTCAGGCGCGCGATGAAGAAGACCATGGAAGAGACCATGCGTTTCGGAGCGCACGGAATCAAAGTGAAAATGTCCGGCAGATTAAACGGGGCCGAGATTGCCCGATCTGAATGGTCCTTGGTTGGTCAGCTTCCGCTTCACACTTTGCGCGCGGATATTGATTATGGTTTGGCCGAGGCCTACACAACGATGGGAATTATTGGTGTGAAGTGTTGGATCTACCGCGGAGAGATTCTCGATCCGAATGCAAATATGGCCAGGGGTACGACCACTGATCCGATAAATGAGCCAAAAGTTCAGGAAGGCGCGAGACGCGGCAGACGGCCGAACCGCCGAGATAGAAGAAGATAGTTTATTGAGATTTATTTGAGGTAATTAGCTATGTTGATGCCGAAAAAGGTTAAATTCCGAAAGCAGCAAAAAGGTCGCACGAGAGGTAAGGCTCATCGTGGTGACAAATTGAACTTTGGGGATTATGGACTGAAAACACTGGATCCGGGCTGGATAACAGACCGCCAGATCGAGGCCGCACGTATTGCCATGACGCGACACGTAAAGCGCGGCGGAAAGATCTGGATTCGTATGTTTCCGGATAAACCGATCACCAAGAAGCCGGCTGAAACCCGGATGGGTAAAGGTAAGGGAGCTCCCGATCACTGGGTTGCGGTAGTAAAACCAGGCCGAATTCTGTATGAGATCCAGGGTGTTGAGGAAAGTTTGGCCCGCGAGGCTTTCCGGCTTGCTGCACAGAAACTGCCGGTCAAGACCAGGTTTGTTACCCGTGCGGACCTTGAGGGAGGAATTGTTTAGAAATGAAACGCAAAGAACAATTGGAACAACTCCGCGAAATGGATCTGGAAGAACTCCAGGAGCAGGCGGATGCGTTAAAAGAGTCGTTATTTCGCTTGAAGTTTAGGAAGTCGCTTGGGGTAGGTGAAGTAGTTAATGACATCAGGCGGGAAAAGAAAACACTGGCGCGGGTATATACGGTTATTCGACAGCTCAAGAGAGAAAGCGTAGCTGCAGAAAAGAGCGAAAATGCGCAAGTGTCATAAATTGAAGGTTTAAATATAAAAATGGCAGATAAGAAAAAGCAAGAGACACCGGAAGAAGCGAAGGCTAATGCGAAGCCGGAAACGGCGGAGAATGCAGCCAAGGCGGACGAGTCGGCACAAACTGAAGCAAAGCAGGTTAAAGAAACGCCTGCGAAATCGAAAGATACCGCAAAGGCAAAGCCGGCGGGCGAGCAGCCCGCAGCGAAAACGAGTTCCGGTGGATCTGAAAAAAAGGGCCAGGGGAAACGGGCGGAAAAAGTCGGCATCGTTTGGTCGGACAAAATGACAAAAACGGTGGTTGTACGTGCCGAGCGGCTGGTTAAGCATCGTCTTTATCACAAGTATATGAAACGGCGTAAAAAGTTTATGGCCCACAACGAACTTGGGGCGACTGAAGGCGACCGGGTGCGAATTGTTGAAACACGGCCGATGTCGGCCAGAAAACGTTGGCGTGTAGTAGAAATAATTCAGAAGGCTGAAAAGTAGTATCGAAATTTTTGGCAGCGGTAAATCGCAATTTGGAATTGAACTTGCGAATTACGGAGAAAAGTTATGATTCAGATGCAGACCGCCCTGATGGTTGCTGACAACTCAGGGGCGAAAAAAGTGAAGATGATCATGTCGATCGGTGGAGCGACCGGTAGGTTTGCCGGTATCGGCGATCGGATAAAGGTCACGGTTAAAGAGGCAACTCCGGATGGAACCGTAAAAAAGGGAAGTGTTCATGACGCAGTCGTTGTAAGAACACGAAAGGAAGTTCGCCGAAATGATGGAACTTACATCCGATTTGATGAAAATGCTGCAGTTCTGATCAAGGAAGACGGCTCGCCGATCGGTACCCGGGTTTTTGGTCCGGTTGCGCGTGAATTGCGCGACAAGAGTTTTATGAAGATCGTGTCGCTCGCGCCGGAGGTTATTTAGTTGATGAAAAAGCAAGCGAAAAGAGGAACGTTAAGATTAAGGGTTAAGCGCGGGGACGATGTCGTTTTCACGAGTGGAAAGGAGTTTAACCGCTACGATAGCGATGGAAATCGTGCACCGTATCGCGGAAAGGTCATTGCAGTCGATCCAAGGAACCGAAAGGTAAAGGTCGAAGGC
>JABDJV010000476.1 GCA_013003295.1 Pyrinomonadaceae bacterium
CTTGAGAGCTACTTCAGAGCAAAAGAATTGAAATTTGATTCACCCAAACAGATTTGCCGGGATGAAAACGTTCTTCGACTTTTTGAGAAAGAGGTAGAGGAAAATTGCTTTGGCCTGGCCAGATTTGAAACAGTTAAAAAGGTCGTTTTGCTGGAAGAGGAACTGACGGTTGCGAGCGGTGAGTTAACACCAACGCTAAAAATAAAACGGCGAATCGTTGATGAAAAATATAAGGACCTTATCGATCAAATATATCTCGACGCCGAACGATAAAAAACCTGTGAGCTTTTTAACTCACAGGTTATTTCAGATTTAGCACAAATTAGTAAAGAACCCGATTCGGAAGCCCGTACCCAATTCCTGAGATCGCCCCAGTTCCCGTCTTCACGAGAGTATCTAAGATGATCTCTCCGATGTTTTTCTTCTTCTTTTCGAAATCAATCACATCATAAGGTTCGAGCATCATATCCTTGGCCTCACCTTTTTGGATCGCTAGTAGATTTACCGATATAACTCTTCGGTCCTGCGAATTGGGCTTCAAACGATAGATCTTAACGTCCTTGAGTTTTGCCCTGTCTCTCGGACCGCCGACCATTCCCAACGCTTGAGATAAAGACAAACCGCGCTCCTTTATGTAGATTCCCTGAGGCCGATTTACTTCTCCGTTTATATAAACCGGAGAGGCTTTATCAACAAAGATTACATCGCCCGGATAGATGATCGGATTAGATTTTTTCCCGCCTTTTTGAATACTGCTGAGACTGTATAGCCGTGACGGCACTTCAACTCCGTCGTTAGACTCGGCATTCCAATTTGCTTCCCGATCCGATTCAGCGCACATAGGAAGGTACGGGCGATAGATTCTTACAACGCCTCCGGCATCTTCTGTGACACCGCTAACGGCTGCAAGAAGTTCCATTAGGGTCGGATCCTTTCTCCTTAATTCAACCTGCGAAGGCGTTCGAACCTCGCCATAAACAGTTACGGGAATCGGCTTTCGGCGCTCCTTGATTTGAACGCTGACCAACGGTGTTCTCAAATACTTTGAAAGATGTTTCTTAACCGTAGCTCGAACCTCACCCTCTGTCCGGCATTTTGCCATTATCGGTTCGTTTACGAATGGCACCTCAAATCGACCATTCTCATCGATTCTGGCGGTAAAATTAAACTGATCTTCTCCAAGAACTTTTCCCTCAATAATGTCGCCCGGGCCGATAAGGTATCCGCGGATTTTGTCGTCGGCTCCAGAACTCGTCTTCACAATTTCCTGGGCAAAGCCCGCCTGGATCAAAAGTAGAATTGATAAACTCAAACAGAAAATACTTCTTTTCATTTATATAACTTCCTTAATATACATTTTAGCCTTATAAGAGTAACTCACAAACTTCTATGATTCAAATTTTTTTGATCCAGTTGCATAGCCGTGCGAAACGAATTTTTTTAACAAACCGGGTTATCGGATTCCGGAAATAAAACGCAAAATTTTATTTGGGAAATGCATACGGACTATGGTTTAATATCTTTCACGCAATGGATGAAAATTGTATTTTTTGCAAAATTATCTCGGGTGAAATTCCGTCCGAGTTAATTTATAAAGACGATGTCTGCGTGGCGTTTAACGATATTAGCCCTCAAGCGCCGACGCATATATTGGTTATTCCGCGTGAGCATTTTGCTTCCCTGAATGAGGCTAAAGATGGACACAAAGAGATTTTGGGTCATCTAATGCTGAAGACTGCTGCGATCGCTGAGGAGAAAGGGATTGCTGATCAGGGTTACAGAGTAGTTATAAACACAAACGAAAATGGAGGACAAACCGTTTTTCACTTGCATATTCATTTGCTCGGCGGAAGACAATTTATCTTTCCCCCGGGGTAAAGTTTGAGAAAGTTAGAGATGAGCAGGACCTTATTAGTTTTTATTTTTATATGTTTATTGCAGTTTGGTTGTGATTCCCAGGCGGCAAAAAACCGTAACGCAAATATTGTTGAAAATTACAACCGGGCCGTCAATAAGCCTGGCGGCAATGCCAATGATGCAAACGTGAATCAGGCAAACGCAAATGCCGAAAAGGCAAACGAGGAAGTTCCGACGTTTGAGAATGCTGCCGAAGCGCTGGCGCGCGGAAATGTCTATTTTGATACGAATAGGGTAAAGCAGGCGATCAACGCCTATAAGCAGGCGATTCAGTTTGATCCTGAGCTTGCGGAAGCGCATTTTAAGATGGGTGTGATGTACGCATTGATCGAAAGGGAAGAAGACGAAAAACCGATCTTGCCGGTCGAGGAAGAATCGACCACGAAGAAAAAGAAAAAGAAACCTGAAAAAAGAGCCTCGGAAAAGCATTTTGAAAATGCGATTAAGGCCTACAAAAAGATCGTTGCTAAAGATCGAAAAAATGATTCTGCGTACTTCAATCTAGGTCGGGCCTACAATAAATTGAACGAGGATCAAGATGCTGAAAAGGCGCTTCGAAAAGCAACAAAACTCAAACCGGAAAATACCGTTTACAAGACTGAACTTGGTGCGACATTGATAAAACTCGCAAGATACGAACAAGCAGTAAGAGTTTTGGAACAAGCTAAAAAACTTGATGATGCCAATTCCCGGGCTGAAGATCTTCTTGTCGAGGCAAGATCCGGAAGGAAGCGGGTCAATTACGGCAAAGATAAGAAAAAGAGATAGTTAATTGCAATATTTGTAGTCGAGTAGGGCGAAACATCGTGAAAACGCCCTGCTCTTTTCTTTTGCGTCTGCCAG
>JABDJV010000477.1 GCA_013003295.1 Pyrinomonadaceae bacterium
TGCAAATGGCCACTTCGGCGCTTGGAATTGCGCTGGTCAGTTCGCTTTTGACAATTGTCGGTATCAGAAACTTCACGGATCCAAACCACGGACTGAGCGAAACCGAGCTAAAACCGAATTTTTTTGAGCAGACGATGGCAAAGTTTGGCTTATTTGAAACCGAACAGCAAACGTATGAGCGAAGGATCAACTCAAGAAAATCTATGATCGCTTATTGGGAAAAACGGGTTGAGCTTCAACGAAAACAGTGGGACACGCATTTGCAAAGCGCGTTTGATCGAAATCTCTTAGAAATTGATAAAGCAGTAAACGAATATACAAAAATACTGCAGGAAGATCCGCAAGATAAGATCTCTACGGAAATGCTGAATTCCGCCCTCGACGAAAAGATGGAGTTTCTGCGAGAATTTTCAGAATTATAAAATCTTTGAAATGATCCGGATGTTAACAAATTCACATCAGTGTGCCCTCATAAAGAAAGTAGCAATAATTTCGCTCGGCTTTGCGCTAACCCTCATGCTCGGCATTTCCGATGTCTCCGCGCAAAAGAGATTCTCAAAAACATACCCGGCCGGAAAAAATATAACTCTTCGATTGATTAATCGTTCGGGTACGATCGAAGTGCGCGGTTGGGATCGAAAGCAGGTCAGGATAAACGCTTCTCTTGAAAGACCGGCGGCCAGGATTGTGCCCAGAATGTTGAGCGGAACGATTCATATCAATGTTCTAAGAGACAACAAGGGACGATCGGGGGTAGGAAGCACAAATTTCGAGATCTACGTTCCCTATACGTCATCGATAGATATTCAGACAATAATCGGCAATCTGCAGGTTGATAACATTCAAGGCGGACTTGTTAGCGCAAACATCACTTCAGAGGGTGACATCACGTTGACAAATATTGGCGCAAAAAATGTTTCAGCTGAAAATGTACGGGGCAACATATTTTACGATGGAATTATTTCAAAGGAGGGAAACTACCGGCTAAAATCTATGAGAGGGATAATCAGCATGAGAATCCCCTTGAATTCCCAATTCAAACTCGTTGCTACGGCCCCCTCAACCAGGTTTATCTCGCTCGGGTCATTTTCCGGAGGAAATCTCAATTACATTGGAAATGGACGACGGGTACTGGGCAAACTCGGAAACGGCAGCGCAACGATCAATATCACCAACCAATTCGGAAAAATTCGCTTTCTTACAAGATAGTGTGCTAAGTTGGATGTAGGTTTCTTAGCGATTCCGACGTTGCAATAGATTACTTCCCTTCTTTTTTTCTTCCCGTCAAATCTGCCTAAAAAAAAACAATGAACAAGAAAAATGTAGTTAAATTTGTCGTATTGAGTTTGTTTCTGGCGATCTTTTCCCTGAATCTCTTCGCGCAAAAACAAAGTAAAACCGCGAAATTGATCAAACGTACTAAACATGTTACCGAAAGTGTCGAGTTCGGCTCGGGAGGGACGATTTCGATCACCGGAGCACCGCTTGGCTCGGTGCAGGTCGAGGGTTGGAATAAGTCCGAGGTAGAAATAACTGCAGAGATCATTGTCCAGGCCGCAAACGAAGCGGACCTTGAAAAACTCGCAGCGGTTTGCGGATTCTCAGTCGATGATAGTGGAATGACCCATTTACGCATCACCAGTGTCGGAACGCACGACAAAAAATATTTGAAGAGGGTAGCAAAAAAATTCCCAAAAAGGCTTCGCGGAGCGCCGTTCACCGTAAACTATAAAATAAAGACGCCAGTTTTCAGTGATCTCGTTATAGATGGCGGACACGGAGACCTGAATATTTCCTCAGTTGAAGGCACAATGCGGATAAGCTACGTCAAGTCAAACGCGAAGCTGAACCTAAGGGGCGGAACCGTTCAGGCAACGATTGGAAGCGGTGATGTCGACGTAACGGTAGCAACACGCAGCTGGCGCGGACGATTCGCGGAAATAAAAGTGCTTCAGGGAAGTTTGAACGTCTGGCTGCCGCAAAATTTACATGCGAATCTGACCGCTTCGGTACTGCGAAATGGAAAGATCGATAACTCGTATAAGCTCCTCAAGCCGATGCGTAAAACAAAATTTACCGAAAAGGACATGCGCGCAAAAGCCGGAAACGGCGGCGCCCAACTCTCGTTTACGATCGGTGACGGAATTCTCAAGATTGCCGATTTTGAAAAACCGGCTGAGTAGCCGACGGTCCATTTTGGATTTTAGATTTGGAAAGTGATAAGTTATCGCTTTCCATTTTTAATTTTAAAGTAGAAGAATACATCTATGACGATAAAATCAGATCTATGGCTTCGGCGGATGGTCGAGGAAACGAACATGATCGATCCATTCCTTCCCGAACTGCTCCGCGAGGTAAATGGTGAAAAGATAATCTCGGCCGGCAGCTCATCTTACGGTTATGATATGCGCCTCGCCGATGACGGCTTTCGAATATTCTCATCAGTTTACGGAAGTGAGATCGACCCAAAACAATTTGACGAAGATTCGCTTATCGAGCCCGAACTAAAAACGGCGGATGACGAATCACGTTATTATCTTCTTCCGCCGCATCACTACGGCCTCGGCGTCACGGTAGAAACCTTCAAAATGCCCAGGAACGTAACCGGAGTGGCTCTGGGAAAATCTACTTACGCGCGCGCCGGTTTGTTGGTAAACACAACGCCGCTTGAAGCTGGATGGACCGGACGACTCGTGGTCGAGATCGGAAATTTTGCGAATTTGCCCTTGCGAGTATATGTGAACGAGGGAATCGGACAGATCTTGTTTTTCGAGTCTGATGAAGACTGCGCGGTTTCATACGAAGACCGCGGCGGCAAATATCAAGGTCAAACCGGGCTTACTTATGCGAAAGTTTAGCATTTCGCGGTCTTTTTCTTTTTATCCAAACTCCCGCGCGCCTTTGCTTTTTTAATATATTCGGGGGCGAATGGTACCTTGCACGCCGTCCCTCCCATCTCTACTTCTACCGTTCCAATTTTTTTCGCTGTTTTTACCGCTTCTTGCGAAAGCGGTTTTACATACGATCCAACGGCGATCACAAAACCGTTCATTGTGTATCGAACCCGGTTTTGCGACGACTGTATGTCTTTTTCGACTCGTTTCAGAAGTTTGCCGAGGGCTTTCAGATCAAGGTCTTCATTAGGGCTGGTCATCACGATGCTTCCTAGACTTGCCCAACCCGCTGAAGCGATATTCTCTTTTTTGGAATCGATCCACTCGAGCGATAGATCCCAGCCGTGTTTGCTTTCCGACGCCACCCAGGGAACCGTATATTCACTCAGGTAGGTCCAATAAGCCGCCTTTGCCCAGTCACGCAGCTTCCCTTTGGTCATCTGACCGCCGTCGGCCGCCAGTCCGGCAAGATACATGGCATCCGAGTTTCCCGTTTCGTAGAGTTTGAGAGCCAGATCCTGATCACCTTTGATCTTCTTCAAAACTTTTTTGAGATCGGCAATTTTCACACCGTAAAACGGTTCTTTCGCTCCATGCTTCATCAATGTTTTTTTTGTTGATTCGTTTCCGAAATCTTTAAGCTCCGCTAAAACTTCCTTTACATTCATAAATACTCCTCGATCAGGGACGAGATTCATCGAATATTCGAATCCATCCTGCGAACAAACCTCGCCGGCCTCATCCCCAAAAAGACATCGCGTGAAAACACAAATTGAAATAATGTTAACAATTCGGGCGTTTTTGTGTATAATACCAGTTCAGATTTTGCCATTTTAGCAAAGTTTGCAACTTGTCCATATTCAAATCGCATCTACAATTCAGAGTGGATGCATCATAATCAAGAAAATCTAGTTAAATTTGCCCGATGATGCGGTCTAGTCTTGTTTCTTTTTTGCCCCATAGCTTATAAACATTCCGGAGGAAATATGTTCTTAAAATCCAAAATTTTTCGTGTCGTCTCCCTATGTCTCCTAACACTCAGTCTAACGGTCTTCGCTTTCGCCGACACAATTCGCCTTAAGGACGGCAGCATTATCAAGGGGAAAATTGTTAGTTTTGGAAACGGTCAATTCGTCATTGTCGTTGGCGAAGGTGCTCGCCGCCGCCAGTTAAACTTCTTTGCCGATGAGATCGAATCGATCACCTTCACTTCTTCGTCTGTGAAAACAACTGATGTTGCCAACATGCCTCCAAAACCCGAAGTGATCAAAACGTCACCGACATACACGAAAACAAGCGATGGCAAGAACACTATTATAAAAGTTGGCTCCGCTCCGAAAACCAGTGGACAGGAAACCATAACCGCAAAAAAAACTGCTCCGCCGAAAACGACCAAATCGCCGGCGATTTCTTCGACAAAGCCGCAGCCGATAAGCATTCAAGCAAAGGTCTTGGCTGACAACACTGCAAACGGCTGGACAAATTCCGGGTGGGTCGTTCGCAAGGGACAGAAGATACGCATTTTGAGCAACGGGAGAATTTCGATTGGAAACGGCAGATATTCGTCGCCAAACGGAATCAGCACACTTCCTGATCCGCAGAAATTGATTAAAGACAAACCAACCGGCGGCTTGATCGCAGTGATCGGAGACGACAACAACGATTTTATTTTCATTGGTTCGAGCAAAGAATTTGTCGCAGAGCGCGACGGTGCCCTGTTTCTCGGAGTTAACGAAGGAGTTCTGACCGATAACTCAGGATCATTTAATGTAACCATTGAGATCGATCCGAATATCGTTAAATAGATTTGCCGAGAGAGACTTATGTGTTGCGGGAAAGCTGAGCATGCTTTCCCGCTTTTTTGCGTTTGCACCCTGTTTTCAGTGCCTATACCTTGATTTATTCCAACCAAAAGAAGACAATTTGTATCTAAACCGATATATATTTCCATATCAAAGGTAATGAATTATGAAAGCCGTGTTTACTCGTAGAATCTCAGTGATCTTGGTTGTGGCGATCGCATTGGTACTTGGAATCTCGACGATTTCGTTAGCGCAGTCGCGTCCGCAAAGGCCCCAGCAAAAAAGCGGGAATGACAAAAAGAATCGGCGACCGACTCCCAAAACTCCTGAGGAATTGGCCGCTGAAGAAGAACACCGAAAACTGAAAGAACTCGAAAAGAATGCCGTAGTTGACGATGAAGTGCTTGAAATAGACACAAATCTGATCAATGTTGACGCGGTTGTCTACAACAAGAAGAGCGGCCAGATCGTAACCGGGTTAACAAAGGAAAATTTTGCCGTGTTTGAAAATGGCGTTAAGCAGGAGATCACAAATTTCGCCGTACCGGAATCGCCGATCACTGTTACCCTCGTTGTCGAATACAGTAAGTGGTCAGAGGTATTTGGGCGGGCAAGCGGCGGCCGGTTTGATGATGCACACCTTGAAGTAATTCGTCCGGTGGCTTCTTTTGTGACCCGGTTTATAAAGGCTCCCGATGATTACGCGTCGGTGGTCGCCTTTGATCTGCGTCCTACACCGATCACTGACTTCACGAACGATCCGGGTCGTTTGCAGAGAACGATCAGTCTCTTACTGAGGAACCGGCCGGCATTCCGGGAAAACAATTTATATGACGCAATAAAGTTTGCGCTTGTCGGGGGCCGCGCCGATTCGGTAGTTTTGGAAAGATCAAAAGAAAGAAAGGCCGAATACGGCGGAATGGTTGACGTGAAATCAAAACGGCGGGCAATAATCCTGGTCGCTTCCGGGATAGATACGTTTAGCAAGATCAATTACGGGGAAGCCAGAAAGGTGATCCAAAAATCAGGTATTCCGATCTATATCGTCAGCACCGGCAACTTGTTTTTTAAACGTTATGAACATCGCCTGCCCGCAACGGATTCCATCAGCGGATTTCCCGGACGCCTGACATTCCTGCAAGCCAAAAACGCCATGAATACATTTGCAAAAGAATCCGGCGGACAGCATTTCCCAATGACATTCTCAACGGAGCTTCCGACGATCCTGAATTCCATTAATAACCTTCTTAGAAATCAATACAGCATTGCTTATGATGCGGGCATAGAAAAGAGAAAGCCTGGTAAGAAGTACAAACTTGTAGTAAAAGTGGATGTGAATGGCGACGGGGTCTATGATAATAAATCGTTTAAGGTGCAGCATCGACCATACTTCTCGACCGAAAAAGAGAAGAAAAAAAAGAAGAAAAAAAGTAGAAAATAATATAAAACACAGCGGCCGATATTGGATATCGGCCCTTTTTTTATGCCCCGTAGATCTTTAAGCGGAATTCGTCATTTGTGGTATAGAGTTCGACTCGTTTTCCGGAAAACTGCTGAGATTGTTTGAGGATCATTGGCAATCCACCCTGAGGGATCTTTGCACCATACTCGCGGCGCGAAAAGATCGCTGAAATCTGAGGATTTACTTTTTGCGTGATTCCATAGCGGATCGCTTTTGAAGCCGGGGGCACAAAACCATTTGTACGGCGCGGGTTTATAAACTCGATCGAATCGTCAAAAATCAAGACGCGGGTCTCAATTTCGCCAAGTGCCAGATCCCGGTGCATCAATAGATTCGCGACTGCCTCGTTGATCGAATAAAGGTGATAGTTTCCTCTCGAGTTAATCGGCGAATCTTTTTGCGACTGGGGCTTTTGAGATTTGTGTTTCCAAAGGTCACAGTACTGCCCGATAAATCTCAAAACAGATTCATATTGAAACAACAAATTTCCATTTATTTCTGATTCCTCGACCAACTCGGAATTTGTATCCTTGCCGGCAAAGCGCCTCGCTTTGATACCGGAGCGCGGAATTGTCTCGAACACTTTTTCATTTTCGGCAAACAGAAGTACGGCCGCAACCGTCGGAAGAAAACCGTTTCCATTGTCGATTGCCAAAAGAAGATCGTTTTTCAAAAAACTCGCCGTAGCGTATCCGTTTTTTCCCAGCGGATCCTTTTCAAACCCATTTGCAAAGCTCCACAAAAGAGCATCGTCAAAATCTTCCTCCTTTAGCCTCGGGATAGGAATATTTTCGTAGAAGATCGGCCGCGTTTCGTTGAGCAAAGTTGAAAGTTCTTCCCGGGTAGCTTCCCGCTTTTCCGATCCGATACGGAGATAAAACTTCCCTGCTCTTGTCCGGTAGGGCTTATTCTTGCCTTCTATATCCAGGGCAAGTATCCGTTCACCGCTGTCAAATGCGACGGTATCGATATAGGGCACCAGCGCCGGATAAATCTCTTCGCGGCATATCCGGACGAGTTCCTGCTGAACACCTTCGGGATTTCTCACACCCTGGATCCGGAGTTGATCCGTAACGCCAAATACCATCGTACCCCCGGCGGTATTGGCGAGTGCTACGATTTCCTGCGCTATTTTTTCTGAGTTTGAGAGTTTTACTTTTAGCTCGAGAAAAGTATCCTCGCCGCCTCTGATAAGACGAAGCAGCTCGGTTCTCGTTGTCTGCGGAGCAGGCTGCCCCGTTATGTATTCTTGAAACGAACGGTCTGAGGATGTTATCTTTCGCTGACTATTTCGAAATTTTTTACGTGCCATTTCGTTTTGAGAGTTATTTTCTAATGACGAAACTCCCCGGTCCGCCCGAATGTGTTTGATTCAAACAACATTGCTGGATTCTGTACGCTTCCCACTATATTGAATCATCGATATGACGAAAAGTAAAAGAATAAGAATGCTAGCGAAACCTCACTTAGGAAATTAGGCGTTTTTGGACGTTTATTGCATAATCGATCTGCTGTGGAAAACGAAGTTATCAAAGCTTATATAGGGCTTGGCTCAAACCTGGGTGATAGAGCCGGAAACCTCCTCCTCGCCGTAAGGGGCTTAATGGAAGCGGGTTTGCACGTATCCCGCCTATCAGCAATATACGAGACGTCGCCGGTCGGCGTATCGGACCAATCTCCCTATCTGAATATGGTTGCCGAAATTGAAATATCCACGATCACTCCATCGCAAATACTTGCACGCATGGTGCGGATCGAATACCTCCTTGGCCGCCGGCATAAATTCCTTGGAACGCCAAGAACGGCTGATCTGGATCTGCTCTTTTATGGAGACACGAAAATCGACACCGAATTCCTGCAAGTTCCCCATCGAAATCTTCATAATCGCAGGTTCGTTTTGGTCCCGCTGTGCGAGCTTTCGCCTCATTTTATTCATCCGGTGGAAAAAAAGACCGTTCGGGATATGTTGGAGCAGCTTGACGATAATTCAATGGTTGAGCGCTGGGATCCAAATACGAACGTGGACATTGACGGAACATCAGATGCCCCCTCTCCGCAATCATTTTCGAAATCTTCAAATAATTAGGGCTTTGCAATACCTAGACTAAACCGGGGAAATCCGTCTATAATCGCAAAAAACTAAATTATGGCTTACCTTAAACCCGATCGACCCGAGAAAGTATATGTGCCGGCATTGCGCAAGGCGAAAAAACGCGGCGAAAAATTGATTTGTTTGACCGCCTACGATTATCCGACAGCGCGAATCGTTGATGAGGCCGGAGTGGAGATAATTCTGGTCGGTGACAGTATCGGAAATGTCATTCACGGCTATGGAAATACGATACCCGTTACCCTGGAAGAGATCTTGTCCGCAACAAAGGCCGTAAAGCGCGGTGCGAGCAGGGCCTTGATCGTATCTGACATGCCGTACGGCACTTACCATATTAATGAAGATCAGACCGTGGATAACGCCCTGAAATTGATGAAAGACGGCGGCGCGGAAGCGATCAAACTTGAAGGAGGCGAACACCGGGTCAAATTGGTGAAACGACTCGTAGATGAAGAGATCCCGGTCGTTGCCCATATCGGCTTGACGCCTCAATCGGTGCATAAGCTCGGCGGCTATAGTGTTCAGGGTAAAACGACTGAAACGGCAAAAAAACTAATTGACGACGCAAAAATGATGGAGGATGCCGGAGCTTTTTCGATCGTTTTGGAATTGGTCCCGAGGGAAATTGCCGAGATAATTTCCAGCGAATTGGACATTTCGACGATCGGTATCGGCGCCGGATCCGCCTGTGATATTCAGGTGCTGGTGCTGCACGATCTGATCGGGCTGACATTTGGCAGGCTTCCCAGATTCGTCCGTCAATATGCCGACCTTAGAAAGGCCATGTCCGAGGCGGTTACAAGTTGGATGGAGGACGTGAAGAATGGAAATTATCCAAGCAAAGAGGAATCATACGGCCTTCCGGAAAAGGTGGATATTGAAAAGATCAAAAGAAAGGCGGTTGGTTAGAGCCTTCTGTTTTTTTTTGCTTCCTACTATGCTCTTTGCATCGGTAAATTGTCTTGGCCATAAGAAGCAGGCCCCGGGAAAGAAATTGTTCGGAATCGCCGTCAATGAGGCTTCCGGCGAAGATTTCGACGTCGCATTTGGAAAAGCGAAAGAGCTTGGAATAAATTTTACGACTCTGGCGATAAACTGGGACGATGTTGAACGATCAAAAGGAAAATTCAACCCGGAACCAAATTTCCTTGCAATTGCTAATCAATATTACCCTGCAAATGAACTGCCGGTTGCGCTTGAATTAAATCCGATCGACACAGTTAAGAGACGGGTTCCGAAGGATCTTTCCGGAATAGAATTCGATGATCCCGGCTTCGTTGAGCGGTATAAGGCATTTCTCGATTGGAGTTTCACTCAGATACCCGATCTGCAATTGGTTAGCCTGACGATAGGAAATGAGATCGATGTCTATTTGGGAACCGACCCTTTGAAATGGGAGCAGTTCAGGCGTTTCTACTCGCAGGTTGCTGCTCACGCAAAAACCCTTCGCCCGGGATTGAAGGTGGGATCAAAAATAACGTTAAACGGTTTGACCGATCTGAAGGAATACGCCGGACCGTTAAATTCCGAAACTGACGTTGTCCTGACGACTTACTATCATTTAGGCGGCGATTTTAAGGTAATGAAACCCGAAACGATTTCTACGGTTTTTAATGATTTGGTTGAATTGTATCCCGATCGCGAAATATATTTTCTTGAAATTGGATATCCGTCAGGAAAACTGTGCGGCAGTTCTGAGCAAAATCAGGCTAGATTTATAAGCGAGGTTTTTAAGGGCTGGGACAAGCACGACGATCATATCAAGGTTTTGAATTTTACCTGGCTGACAGATATATCCCCGCATTCTGCTGACAATTATGAGGGTTACTATGGAATTGACAACAAAAGCTTCCGTGAATTCCTCTCAACGATCGGTCTCCGTACAAATTCGGGGAAGCCAAAACAAGCTCTGGAGATCCTAAAGACTGAGCTGGAACAGCGAAAAATGTTAAAATAAGAAGATATTGTCTGCGATCGTTCAGAAACTAAACAACAAATGGAAATTATCAACCGACCTCAGAGAATGATGTCAGCGATGAAAAAGCTGCGTCAAGAGAATAAGGTTCTCGCGCTGATCCCGACGATGGGTGCGCTGCATGAAGGCCACATGAGCCTGGTAAAAAAAGCGCGTCAAATGGCTGACATCGTTGTCGTTTCGATATTTGTAAACCCGACTCAGTTTAACGAGGAAGCCGACCTGGAGAAATACCCGCGCGACCTGACAGCCGATGCCGCACTTCTCGCAGATTTTCAGGTCGACTTTATTTACGCGCCGGATTCCAGCGATATCTATGGTGAAGGATTTTCAACCTTTGTAACCGTTGACGAAGTTTCCGATAAATTGGAAGGCGCTTCGCGTCCCGGGCACTTTCGAGGCGTCGCTACCATAGTGACTATACTTTTGAACACGATTCGCCCGGATTTCGCCTACTTCGGCCAAAAAGACGCACAGCAAGTAGCTGTGATCAAACGGCTTACGGAAGATCTGGCGATCGATACGGAAATCGTGGTTATGCCGATTGTTCGTGAAGATAACGGATTGGCAAGATCGTCGAGAAACGAGCGTTTGACCAAGAAGCAGCGAAATGCGGCATCGATAATCTACGCCTCGCTTCTGAAAGCGCAGAATGCAGTCGAAAATGGCGAACTAAATGCCTCAGAATTGACTGAAATGGTGCGAAAAAACATTGAAAGTGAGCCGCTTGCTGCAACGGACTATATCGCCGTAGTAGATAACGAGACTCTGGAACCCATTGAAAAAATTGGGGATAGCCCTGTTTTAGTGGCTGTCGCGGTTCGATTTGGCGAAATACGGCTGATTGACAACATTATTCTCGAGAAAAAAGCATCAAGTGGCATATAACTTGCATCTAAAGTATTGAAACCGCCCGGGAGGTTGGTAAATTATGAAAAACATTAAGCTACTATCATTGACGTTAAGTCTTTTATTTGCAATGGCTTTGAGCACGGCAGCACAGAATATCGTGTTTACCTCTCTGGACGGTGACAAAATTGATGTCGAGGCCCAGAAGGACAAGGTTGTAGTAATGGCGATCGGTGCCAGTTGGCTCCCGCTGTCGAACGATCAAGCTGACACGATCAATAAGCTGGCGAAACGATACGAAGGCCGTGACGATGTGATTTTCTACTTTATCGCCACCGATTCAGCTTCAAGCAAATCCAAGAATTTTGGCAGCGATGACGATATTCAAAAATTTGCAAAACGCAACAAGATGAATATAACGATACTGCGCGATACGGATGGAAAGCAGTCGATCCAGAAGTATAAGCTGGATCAATTACCGGCGTTTATAATTCTTGATAAAGAGGGAAAACCGGACGGCGATCCGATCGGTGGAATTGATCCTTTTGCCGAAATTGACACTTCGGAAATTATTTCAAAAAGAATTGATAAACTTCTCTGATCGATTGAAAGACTAACTGTTGTTATGAGACCCGCAAACTATTCGCGGGTCTTTTTATTTTCTTTCTGAAGATTGCCGTGACATTCCCATTGCGGGCACAATATGAATCGAAAGCAGATACGATATCTGGAGAATGAAGATAAATCGAAAAAAACGCTTTGCCAAACAGAAAGTAATCACCCGTAACATTTTCCGAGATATTCCAGAGCGTTGCGTTAACGACGCCAATAGAACAAAGCCCATCGCGATTCAAAACAGAGCGATTATCACCTTGTACCGAAGACTCAATATGCCGGACGCAAAGAGCCTTCCGCCGACATGCAGAAAGATCGGAGTTAGAGGTAATAAGCGATCATCTCCGTAAAACTGGGGAGGGACTGGAGAATGGCCAAGGTGTTAGAAACCATATGATCGATAAGAAGATCATGATGGTTCGGTAGAAGTAACCAAGCGTCCGGAAGAATCCGAACTCCCGAACGTCGGTAACGCTGAAAGAGGTTTGAAACTCCTTTGCGTCCCAGTATGACGCCAACGTCGTGAGAACGACAATAACAACGCCGAGCACAAAACCGGCGACACCAAACGGAACCTAATTCCAACCGGTTTTAACGACATAGTTTGCATGACCGATCAACTGCACGACAGCAAGCACACAAACAACCATCAGTACAAGCCGGTCGATAATGCTGAATGCCCTTTTTGAATTCGCCATTCTACAAATTCTCCCGGACCAATCTATAGACAAGATTTACCGGTAATCCGACGACGTTCCAATAATCGCCTTCTATCTCTTCGATAAAGAGCGCCGCCTGGGCTTGGACCGCATAGGCACCGGCCTTATCAAGCGGCTCCCCCTGATTCACCAAAAACTCAATTTCATTATCATCGAGCTTTTTGAACTTTACGCGAGTTTCCTGAACTTCGACGGCAGTATTCGAGTTTCGAATCACGGCGACTCCGGTCAGCACCTCGTGCCACCTTCCTGAAAGCTTCCGTATCATTTTTCCAGCGTCGTCAAGATCAACCGGTTTGCCGATTATTTCACCGTCGATCACCACAATTGTATCTGCTCCTAAGACAAAGTTGTTTCCGAAGCTCCCGGCGACAGCCGCAGCTTTTTTAATTGCCAATCTTTTTACGTAGTCGGCAGGTTTTTCACCCGGAAACTCGGTCTCGTCGACATCGGCAACTTGTTTTTCAAACTCCCAACCGACGAAATTCAAAATTTCCGACCGGCGCGGGCTGCCTGAAGCCAAAATCAATTTGGGTAAATTCATAATCGAGCATTTAACATTAAACATTTATCATTTATCATTTAGTGAAGATATTATTTGAGAATTCGATCAATGTTAAATGCTGAATCATAAATGATTTATGGAAGAGCTTTTCAGGACATTACCAAAACTTTTGAAGGAGTTTGAAGATTCTGTTGAAGTTCGTTTGGCTATTGTTTTTGCCGCATGGAGAAAGGCGGCGGGAAAATCGCTTTGCGAGCACGCAGTCCCGATCCGTCTGGAGGAAAAGCGTTTAACCATAGCGGTAAAAGATGAAACGTGGCGAAGGCATCTGAAATCTCTATCCGGACAGCTGATATTTAAAATAAACTCGATTCTCGAGTATGCGGCCGTTACATTTATAGAATTTTCCGTTGATGAAGAAGCGGTTTACAAAGAAACCGGAAAATCGGGAGAAATGGAATTCACTAAAGCTAAACGCAGAAAGCTCGCGCTCGACGAAGTGTCAACAAGTTTACAGGACTCAGCCGAGACGATTGCAGATCAGAAATTGCGGGAGCAGTTTTTGCTGGCGGCAGGAAGCTGTTTGGCAAGAAAAAAGAAATTCGGCGCGGGTAAATAAAGTCTCGTCCCACATAGAAATCAAATTTTATGGATATTAAAAAGATCGCAAAATTGGCGCACCTGGAGATCACCGACAAGGAAATCGATCTTTATACGCCGCAGATGGAGAATATCGTCGCATATGTTGAGCAATTAAATGAACTCGATACCAAAGAGATAGAGGCATCGACCGGAGGCCTTACACCCGAAGGCGAGGAAACTGAAACGGCGCGAGAAGACCTGCCGCAACGTTCTCTTTCGCAGGAAGAGGCGCTGAACCAAGCACCGTCGGCGATCGATGGACATTTTCAGGTTCCAAAAGTTCTTTAGAATGAAATTTTTGATTTCCAAGAGGCATTTACTGCTGCTGATATTTTCTGCACTGCAATTAAGCATTTTTGCGGGCTGCAGCCAACCTGTTTTGGAATCGAAGGAGTGTATCAGTTCGCGAGAAGCTGTGAGGAGTTTCTATTCTTTCCATTTTGGAAACGATATGACTCCGACCCCCGAAAACCTTAAAAAGCGGGAAAAGTATTTGAGTAAAGCCTTGAAAGAAAGGCTAAGTGAAGGCGACACCGAATCGAAATCTGATTATTTTACCCAAACCGCAGACTATCCAAAGGCGTTTAGAGTCGGAGCATGTGAATCTGCCGGCAGCGACAGGGTCACATTTGAGGTGCTTTTGTTTTGGCGTACCGATGGAAAGGATAGACAACAAGAGATCACGGTCGTAGCCGTCGAAGAAAGCGGTACCTGGCTGATCGACCGCGTGGACTCCGGCGAGTAGTTTTATGGAAGACAGACTAACCTTTTATCACCCGACCGAAGAGAGACTAAACGTCGTGTCTCACGGCATTGGTTTGATACTGAGCGTCATCGCTCTCGTGGTTTTGGTTATTTCTTCGATAACCTACGGGACCGTTTGGCACGTCGTCAGTTTTAGTATCTATGGCACAAGTTTGGTAATTATGTACACTGCCTCGACTCTTTACCACTCGATCCAGGAGCCAAAACTGCGATATAAGCTAAATATTTTTGATCACGCCGCCATCTACGTTTTGATCGCGGGATCTTACACCCCGTTTACCCTGGGCGTTATGCGCGGTTCCCTTGGGTGGGGTCTGTTTGC
>JABDJV010000492.1 GCA_013003295.1 Pyrinomonadaceae bacterium
GTTCAGATTCTTGACAATCAAATCGAACTCGATTTTTCAAACCTGACCGGTTTCGAAAACGTCAATGTTGATATCGACTGCAATCAGGAACTTGTCGTTGAAATGCAATCCCGTCACGGCGGCTTCCAACTTGTTACTCCCGGGCGAGAGCATCAGGCAAATAATGGATTCACGGCCTTTGTGCCCTACACCGCGGAATTTTCCGTCAATGCTTTGAATTCGCAAAAAATTCGCGTCGAAAGCGCTGATATGAAAGGCGTGACGCGCGGCGGATCCATCGGCGTAATCCCTTACCAGTCAAATGGCAATCTCAAGCTCATCTGGTCGTCAGATACACCAATGCTCGGCGGCCGCTATATCGACGTCATCGAAATTCGCACTTCCGGAAAAGGAAGGTGATGTAACGGCAATAATGCCATCAACCGGCGATTTTCGCCACCCTTAAGAAGAGGTAACTCAAATGAAGAAACTTTCACTTATACTGGCCGCAACCGCTCTGAGCGCTGTTCCGGCATTCGCAACAGGTAGCAGCGACGATGTTGCTGCCACGGCTAACGCACCCGTTGTGTGCTCAGTCACCGGCATATCGACGTCTGTCGATTTCGGAACATTGGGTGCAATGGGCGAAGCCACGCCAATCCAAAATACCGGCGTGGATCTATTCTGCAATCAGCCTGCAAATCTTTCGTTCACATCGCTGAATGGCTATATGCCGGTTGCAGGGGATCCTTCGGTACTTCCTGTTGACGAGACCGTGTCTCTGGAATCGGCGACAAATCCTGGCTTCGATGCTGGCGTTGACTACAAATTCAAACTAGTTGGCGAATCCCTTGGTTGGTCTACAACTTATATGGCTGCAGGCGATGCCGTAAACTTTGCCCTACCGGCGACTAACAAGACGGGTATTACCTTAGAGTATAATACTAAGGTCAGCACGCGTCCAATTCTCGGTGGTAGCTACTCGGACACCATGACCGTCGCGATTACGCCGGTTGGTCTCTAAATCATCTTATTTAGGGGGCTTTAGCCCCCTATTTTTGAATAAATTAAGCAGGGCAATTAAAATGAAACATTTAGGCAAACTATTATATTTCGTAATCATCATGGTAAGCTCGAGTGTGTTTCTGGCAGGATGGGCAACTGCCGGTTCGCTTGGCGTTGACCCGCTATTTATGGAATTATCTCCCGGCAAATCCGGCGCTATCCGAATACAAAATGCCGGCGAGAAACTTGCCACGGTTGAAGTGCTTGTTTTCGAGCGTGTCGTCGACGAAAACGGAATACAAACTCGGCGTGAAGCAGATGACGATTTCATCATATTTCCACCGCAAGCGGTTATCCGTCCCTCCAGCACCCAAGTGATTAGGTTTCAACCGGTTTCTAAAGATGTCGGGCATTCAAAATCATATTTTGTCACGATAAAAGAAATCCCAATCAAGCTGAACGATGTGCCTGAAGGTTTTCATCTCAATGTGGTATTTGCTTTTGATTCGGCTGTTCATATTGTCCCACGCGGCGTTAAGGAAGACCCGCAGGCTATTTCTGCAAAACCTGACGTTATGTGGATCTCACGATCTGATGACGCTGTGATTGGAAATGATGGCCAGGTGGTCAAAGATGAAATTTCCGTTCCTGCTGTTTCCATCGAGATTGAAAATCAAGGAAGCAAATATTTCTACATTCAAGATTATAACTACATTGTAACCGGAATAAATAACGCGGGTCATGACATCACGATCGACGGGTGGACATCTGCTGAGATTGTTAAACATGTCCCAGTCGTACTGGTCGAGCCTGGGAAACGGCGTGCTTTCTCACTTCCCTTACCAATCGGTACAACCGCAAAAGATTTAACGGTTAGCATAAAAAAACGTTGATTGAACTGATGGGATTAAACCATGTTGCGTTCAGCCATAATCATTGCCATGTTTGGCTCACTCGCACTTACACCTTCATGGGCAGTAACCGGTCAAACAACCCGAAATTTGCAAGAGCAACAAGACCAGGTCTCCTACTTTGCAATTTCTCTGCCGCTATTACTCGATGATCTCTATATTGGCGATGTAACGGTAAACGTTGGCGACGCATTCGTCAGTATGAGCGCGGACCGGTTGATTGATCTAATTGGACCCGACTTCACACCGGAAGTAGTTGATTCCATTAGGACGCAAAGTAAATCCGGTCAAATCAATCCCGACAAAATTGAGATCTCGGGTATGCGTTTCGCTTATAATCCGCAAATGCAGCAAATCGAAATCCAAACACTTTCGAATGCGCGGCAAATTAAAGTACTCCGGATCGGATCACAAAATTCTAGATTTAAACCTGAGACCTTAGAGCCTGCGGATTTTTCTCTATTCATAACTCCTAGCCTCGATTTCGAGTATGAATGGCAAAAACAAGGCAAACGCGATCGCGGATTTCAGCCTATTCGTGGACGTTTTGATA
>JABDJV010000501.1 GCA_013003295.1 Pyrinomonadaceae bacterium
CGCAAGCACCAATCCAAGCCATTCCCAGACCTTTGGACGCTCGCCCTGAATAAGTGCGACTGTAATCATCGTTACCTGGACCATTCCGAATAAGATCAGCGCACCGGTAGCAGTAGTCAAACCAACGTAAGCAAATGAGAAGAAAATAGCGTAGGCAAAAAGAAAAAATGCGGAAGACCAGCTTCCGCGTTTCAAGTCTTCAGTTTTATCTTTTGAGAATATCGAAGTTATTAACAACAGTATTAATGCGCCGGACAGGAGACGTATAGCGGTAAAGCTGCTCGGGTCGATCAGGTCCGCGCCAAGCGCCATTCTGCAAAGGATCGAGTTAAACGCAAAGGCCGTGAGAGCAAATGTTGTTATTAGAAATATTTTCAACTGATCAATTCAACGGAGACGCAAAAAACAAATACTCCCCTCCTTCCAAAGGAGGGGTGGCAGCCGCTTCGGCTGACGGGGTGGTTGCAAGTGTTTATCATCTGAGACCAAACCATTTACAGACCACCCCGCCCTGAAGGGCACCCCTCCTAGCTTAGGAGGGGAGTCACATTCTTATTCTTCCTCATCCTCTGCAACCGTATTTTTCTCGGGACGCATGTGCGGAAACAAGATCACGTCACGTATCGAATGTTGATTTGTTAGAAGCATTACGATGCGGTCAACCCCTATTCCGATTCCCGCGGCCGGCGGCATTCCGTATGAAAGCGCTCTGATGTAATCTTCATCCAGGATCATTGCCTCCGCATCCCCTGATTCGCGCTCTTTCATCTGGTCAATGAAACGGTCGTACTGTTCTTTTGGATCGTTTAGTTCAGAAAAACCGTTCGCTCGTTCGACCCCGCCTATAAACAACTCGAAACGCTCGGCTATCGCAGGGTTTTCGGGCGAAGCTTTTGATAAGGGCGATATAGATTTCGGATAATCAATTATAAACGTTGGCTGAGTCAACTTCTCTTCCACAAATTGCTCAAACAAATCAACCATGTTTTCATCGGTGATTTCCGCATCCGGCACAAATCTTGTTATTGCGTCTCTCATCGGAAGCCGCTCAAAACTTTCGAAATCGATCTCGTTTCCTTCATATTCGATCGTCAGACTCCCCGTCGCCTCCAAAACCGATTTTTTGAGCATTTCCTCGCACAGATCCATCATTCCGCCGACATCCATATAAGCGCAGTAAAATTCCAGCATCGTAAACTCCGGGTTGTGTATCGCGTCGATACCTTCGTTTCGGAAATTTCGATTAAGTTCGTAAACCTTTTCAAAACCGCCGACCATCAACCGTTTGAGATACAGCTCGGGAGCGATCCTGGCAAAAAGGGGAATACTGAGAGCATTGTGATATGTCTCAAAAGGCTCGGCTGCCGCACCGGTCGCTTTTGGCGTAAGCATCGGTGTTTCGACCTCGATATAGCCGTCATCCTCCAAATACCGGCGCATCGACGAAATGATCTTCGAACGACGTTCAAAGACTTCGCGGGTAGTTAATCCTTCATGCTCGACCTGCAGACTCGAACCGATCAGATCGACATACCGATAGCGCCGGCGCAATTCCGGATCGGCAATACCGTGCATTTTATCCGGCATCGGAACCATTGCTTTCGAAAGAAACTGGATCTTTTCAACACGAATCGAAAGCTCACCCGTGTTAGTTAAAAACAAATGCCCTTCCACGCCGACGAAATCGCCGTGGTCAAGGTGCCCGAACAATTCGAAACCCGATTCACCTTTAAGCTCCTCGCCGGTGTCGTTGCTGATCGCAACCGCATCCTGCTTGCGGACATAGATCTGCAGGCGCGTTATCCCATCACTTAAATGAACAAACGCCGCTTTTCCCATCACACGAGGCGGAGTCGCAAGACGCCCGGCAACTCTGACTGCCCCGAGGGCCTCGAGTTTCTCGTTAAGCTTTCCCTTTACCTCAGGATCTGGTCTTTCGCGCTCCGCAAGCTGCGCGACGATCGCGCCGATTTCTTTGACAACTTCCGCCACCGGCGCAAACTCGTTTAGGCTCGAGATCGTATCTTCCTCACCGGAAATATTCGAACGGTCAAATTTATTCGGATATGGATTGCCGACAAGCGCGGTCAACGCTTCCAAATTATGTTCGCGAGCTTCGGTTTGATCGTTTGGTTCGACGATCTCTTTGTATTCAGGAATTTTCATAATAGTTTCGCGAGTGTCAGTAGCCCGCCCGTGAGGAAGGGCTTTGGCGCCAGAAATATGAAGTCTGGTACCGAGCAGCTTGAAAATGTTGAAAGCCCTTCTTTACAGTCGGGCTACTGACACCTAATTCGAAAATCGAATTATAGTTTAGTCACCCTGAATCGGCAATATCTGTGGATAGCCACATACGAACGACAGTAAGACGACGCTGTTTATGCCTGTCGGAATCCGTAGAATTTAACAAGCAGTAAAAATTGTTTTGATTGGAGTGTTCATTTTATGGGTTTACAAAGAATTGCATTTGGCCTTTTCGTCGGTTTCCTTACATTCGTACTCGGCTTTGCTGCCTCCAATCTCTGGAAATTTGCAGCAGGAAGCAATCAATCGGCCTTTCAGCCGCCGGTTGCAGAAACTATTGCTGAAACTGCTCCCGCCCCCGTTCCAACACCTATGCCTCCGCCGGCGGCCGCAGACGACACAGGGGGAAAACCAAATATGGATCCCGATTATAATAATAGCGCGGAGGAGAAGAATCTTTCTAAACTGTACGTAGAAGGCTACTACGTGCTCGAAGGAGATTTCCCCAAAGGATTTGCAGATTTTCAATCGATGGAGATATGGCACGAAAGATACGATGAGAAAGCATCCAATTTTGTGTCGGTGGTCCCATTCGGACAATATCAAACGGAAAAAGACGTCTACAAATTTAACAAGCTGTTTTTTGGAAATGGAATACTCAAATTCTCGACCGCCGGAGTCCGGGGAATGCATTTCGAATTTGAGGGTAAATTCAAAGAGAAACCGTCCGATCCTGCAAATGACCGCGGCTATCAGGTATTCATCCTGGAAGGCAGCCTGACCAAGTTCAGAAATGGAAAGAAGAGCGCAAAAGCGGATGTCCAGTTCCGGCTGTATGAAGGCTGCTAGGCAATTGATCTATAATTTGACCGCACTTGATACGATGAAAATCAGAAAATTATTTCTTTATCTCGCCATCGCCGCAACCACTCTCCTTTTTGGTTTGGCTTGGGTCGGTGTTTATCAATTCTTTCTTGGAGCTGAAAACGGGCCAAGAACAAGCAGGCAGTTTGAGAAAGTAGAATTTGATATCACCGACCTGGATTCTGTTCTGCCGATCGAGCATGACGAAGAAAAACTCTCTGATCCAAAAGAGGATGAAGATAATCCGGAGTATTTTGATCCGAGAGGATTCTATTTCACCAACGACCTGCCAAAAGAACTCAAAGAATTCGCGTATTTTGAAATCTGGGGAGACGAATATGGGATTCTTACCGGTAATAGAGAATCCGATTTTAGCACCGTTCGAGGTAGCGTACTTACCGAAAACTCCAATACGGAAACGACCGATGGGGCAAGTCTATTATTAAGTTTAAAGTTTGAAAAACTCAGGATTGAAGATGACAGCATTTTGTTTAGGACGAAAACGGATGAACATACTTACTATTCGTTTACCGGTAAGTTTTTGGTCAGTGGAAATTTCTACACTTTGGATTCCGAAGCGAAAGTATTGAGGGGAACGCTACGGAAACTGAAAAATGGCAAGATTCTTGTGGAAACGGAAGTAGAATTCGGGTGGACGCACAATATTGGCTGCTGCCAGCGTTAGATTTTCTTGTATATACTCCTTTGCCTTTCGTGCCGACTTTCGATAAAGTCGGCACTTTTTTTGTTCCGTTTTTGAAATGTAAACCCTTTCGTGCGAAAGTTTAGTTGGTTGAAATATACGCAGGAAAATGAAAAGACACAGGTGGTCGATTTCATTTATCTGCGGATACCTGTGTTTAAAGCGAAAAGAGTTTCCTGGCCCGCTGGAAAAGTGGCTAGTTCTTATAAATTGCCTCCAGCTTCAGCTGGAGGTTTGGTTTCCATGGATTTATCGACTTTAGTCGAATTAACCGCGTAGTCGGTATTCGTCCTGGCTTTCGCTAAAGCGGTTAGAAATTCCCTTTATTTCCAAGAATTTGGCTAAAGCCTTTCCAACAATATAATTTTCCACGCGCTAAAGCGCGTGGCAATTTATGGGAACTGTACAATCATTATTAAGGTTAGGTTATATCTAATTGCAGAATCACGAGGCGCTTGGCAATTTATGGGA
>JABDJV010000009.1 GCA_013003295.1 Pyrinomonadaceae bacterium
TCTTTAATCAGATCGATGTTCAGTTCGGTCCAAGAATTTTTAACCGGCGCCGCACCCGAGATCCTGACATTTCTATTGCCTTTTAATTCAAACGGCTGCGTAAACACGATCTGTCCTGTATTTGGCCTTGCAAGAGGCTTTAGAACGATCTCCTGGTTCAAAGGCACCGAACTCAATCCCGACAAGGGGATCATGAAGATTCCGATAATCGTCAGAAGAGCCAAGAGTAAAAAGCCGTATTTGATCAAACCGCCGCCTTCGAACGGCTGATTGGGGGCAACGTTCCAGGGCTTTGGCAAATGGTTGATCCCAAAAGCTTTTTCAACCTCTTTAACGGGCAAATATGTTCCCAGCGACCAGTTTGTCTCTTTATCCGTTTTCTCTTCGGAAAGCATAAACGGCGGCGAGACGAGGTCTGTTGCAAGCACTTTATCGCCGACCTCAACGCGCCAATAAAACTCGCCTTTCACATATTCAACCTTTGCATGAGTAGATTGAAAAGCCTTATAGGAATTGCCTCCGAATCTTGCGGTCCTCATTTTCCCGCTGTAACCGGAATCTTCGACCTCGGCCATGTTTATAGTCTCAACAAAATTCCAATGATTGTCGGAATGAACAAGCCATTTGAAACCTACTTTTGGGTTGTAAAGAAGATATTCGTGCCAAAAATATTTGATTCCGTCAAATGTAACGCTTCTGGCCATTGCGCCGATCACTTCGAGCTCGATCCCGTCCGAAAAATTATCAAATGAACCCTTGCTGCCGATCTCGAGCACAAACTCCGGTTGGTTCTTCGCTGGTTTCAGCGTTCGAAGATAGCTCAGGTTCCCCTCTTCAATATTGAGGAGCGAATTACAGTAAGGGCATGTGACGCGTTCTGACATGTCCGGCGCTTTTAGTTCAAGGGTTCCGCCACACTTCGGGCACCCCATCGCCTCAGCACTGACACTGCGGCCCTCGCGTTCCGCTGAGCGTTTATCAGCCAGCCCGATATCTGCAAGCGAAACCTGGCTGCCGTAAAAGATAAACGGGGGATTCATACCGTAGTCGATCGTGGCAAAGACACCTCCTTTGCCAACAAGATCGGCATAAGGATTCGTTTCATTGGGTGTCAACTGATATGGAATTTCGCCATCGGCGGCGATATGTGTTGCTGTCCCCTTTTCGTTTACGATGAGACGCGTGTCCGTAAGCCCGGTGATCTTCTGTCCGGGTGTAAGCTGATCATATGCCGGAATTTGAAAACCCTCGGGTGCGGGCATAAAGAAAGTCAAATAAAAATTTCCCTGCGCTTCCGCGAGCCAGCCAACCCAGCCATTTGAAAACGTCGCATACCATTCGTCCCAGAATCCGCCGCCTTCGTGCTTTATCTGAGCACGCCCGGTCAGTTCGAATTTATTTCCTTTGTATTCCCCGCGCAGACCTAATTTTAGAGGAGATTTCGATTGAACGATCTCAGCGACTTTTCCGAGGTCTTCGAGTTTTCGATCGGTCCGCGCGACGGCTGAGCGGCAAAACGGACATACGAGTACGATCGTCGAACCGGATTTGAATTCGATCGGAGCTGCGCAGGAAGGACAGTTTGCCTTTAAGAAACTCACACATCACCTCCGGGTGCCGCTGCAGCTGTCGCGCCATCCACCGGGACGGTGGCGGTACGATCAGCACCGCGCTGGATCTTTGTCACCGTAACCTCGCTTGCACCTAGCCGGTCACGCAGATTCTCTTCCCAGTCCCATTCCGGGCGATCTTTACAGCAATAGAGGTTAAATGTGGCGATCTTGTATTCGGGATAGGTATGGCAGGCCAGATGCGATTCAGTAAGAGCAACCAAACCGGTTACGCCGCCTTCTCCGTCGAATTTATGCCAAACGTCTTTTCCAAGCGTTCTTAAACCGAGATCTTCGATCAGGGCAGAAAAAACCGCGCGAAGAGAATCAATATCGCGTAAGGTGTCTTCGTCACATCCTTTGGCTTCAACGAGCCATTCTGTTCCAACAATCATTGGGGTAATCATTAATACAAATTACGAATTTCGATCGGCAAAAGTTTTTGCAAACTCTCAAAAGCTCAGCTGCGTTATACTGTTTATAAGTGAAGTATGTTCTTAAAAACTATATCTAAAAATCATATTTTTGTCATATCGTTCATTTTTCTTTGCGGGATCGGCTCCAGCTGCTCTTTGATCTCCTCGAGTCAAACTGACGAATCGCAGAAAAACGGAAAAAAATCCTCTGCAAGATTTGAAGAACCGACGGTTGTCGGCAGGATCCGTTCCCGCGAAATCACTGAAAGCAGTGGACTTGTTGCTTCGCGCTGCAATGAAGGTGTTTTTTGGACACACAACGACTCGGGAAACGGCACATTTATTTTTGCTCTCGACAAAAAAGGGGAAAAACTTGGAACCTGGAAGATACAAAGGGTCAATAGCGGCGACTGGGAAGACCTCGCTACCGTAAAAAGATCAAGCGGCGAATGCCTTTTATTTATTGGCGATATTGGAAATAATTCGCGTCTTCGAAAACAGCAGAAGATCGTTCGCGTGATCGAGCCAAAGGTCTCACCTGCTGATCGGATTTCCAGCAAAAGACGTCCGAGGCTTGCATCACCGCCCGAGGTTATTCGCTTTGTTTATCCCGGGGTCAGAAGCGATTCCGAGGCCCTTTTGATCCATCCTCAAACGGAGGCTATTTATATTCTCACGAAACGCTTCTCAGGCGCTTCCGGGGTTTATAAGCTGACTGAAGACTATAACAATAAAGACATTAACAAACTCGTTAAGGTCGGTGATGTTAGCCTTCCGGCATTTCCGAATGGTGTAGTTACCGGCGGCGAGATCTCATCCGATGGAAAACGGGTGATCCTTTGCGACTATTTCAATGGATATGAACTGGAATTACCGGAATCGTCAAAGAATTTTGACGAAATATGGAAAGATGAGCCCTCTATCATCAAGCTTGGAAAACGCGAACAGGGCGAGGCCATCTGCTATTCATTGGATGGCAATTCGGTATTTGCGACAAGTGAAAAACGAAATTCACCGTTGATCGAGGTAAAAAGAAAATAGGCTAACTCGTTCTCCCATCAAAATCCGACAAAAGGAGCACGATCTCATCGATTGTTTTCACCCGCAACCGCGAATCCGGAAGATTGTTCGTCAAAACCGAAAACACAAACTTCTCACCAGACTTTGAGGTCACATAACCCGTCAAAGCCGAAACCTGATCGATCGTACCTGTCTTTCCGCGAACGTTTGAAGCCGCACTTGTTCCCAAAAACCGACGCTTCAATGTTCCGTCAACACCGCCTATGGTCAGCGAATTCCGCCATGCATATGCGTGGGGGCTTCGGTTCATATACTGGTACAGCTTGACGGCAGAATCCGGCGTGATCAGGTTATGTCTCGATAGCCCGCTTGCATCATACTGGACGACGCTGTCAGGTGCGACGCCGGCTTTTCGCAAAACACTTTGGACGACCTCGATGCCCTTTTGAAGACTCGTTTTTTCGGGGTCGGAATTGTCGCCGCGCTCTTCACCCAATGCTCTGAGAATCAACTCCGTGTAAAGGTTCTGGCTCGGCTTCATGGTTTTTTCAGCGATGAGACGCAGGGGCGGCGATTTCAGGTTTGTGATCTCTTCCAAGCCATCCGTTTGAAGTTTCATACCTCCGCGGTCAGCGGTATTGATCGCGCGTGACGAGCCTCTGACGGCTATTCCTCTCTGCTGCAAGCGCTGTTTCAAAACCTCGACAAACAAATTCGCGGGGCGGGAAACTGCAATAAACCCCTCATAACCCCCGTCGTTTTCCGGCATTTTTCCTGCGACTTCGAGAACATTTACGCCGAGCCTTTTTGTAACCTTTAGCTCGCGCTTTGTACCGTTTGGGGTTGTCCGGGTCTTATTAATGATCCTAAACTGCCGGTTGGCGGGCAAAATACCTATGCGGGCGGGCGAACCGACGGCGCCCGGCGATATTTTCAATTCGACCGAGTTATTATTTATGGAGAGCGATGAAACCTCGGCACCGTAATACCATTGGAGGTCGTCCCATTCCCATCCAAAAGGTATAGATCTTGAATTAAAATAGGTTTCGTCTCCGACAAGACTGCCCTCGACCCTTTTTACACCTGCCTGAGCAATTCTTTGAGCCAAAGCATCAATAGCCCTGTAGTAATCACCGTCATTAAAACTAGCAGAAATGCTTGGATCACCGCGCCCGTAAATTATCAGATTTCCGCGGATGGTTCCGTTTCGATCGGGTTTCGCAATCGCATAAACGCTAGTTACGAATCGATATTCCGGAGTTAATTGATCTAGCGCTGCCGCTATTGAAAAGCTCTTCATATTGGATGCGGGCATAAAATACTTATTCGCATTTCGTTCGTAGATCGTTTTTCCCGTGGTCAGCGAAACGACCTTTGCGCCTACTTGTCCGCGCGTGAGCAGCCGGTTTATCAGGATGCCGTTAAGTCTCGATTTCAGATATGCCGTTGATTTCGTCGAGACAGGCACAGAGCCTGAACTCGTCGGCGTAGGGGTTGGCGGCACACGAACGACCGGATTCGAATTTATAACTCTCGGTCGCCGATTGCCCTGCGCCGAAACTTCAAAAACTGATCCCGCTGTGAGAAGCACGAGAATCAAGCAAATTGAGATTTTTTTCGGGTCAAATTCTAATTTCATCGGGCTATATATTACGGTAAATTGTAAAGAATCCAAAGGGAATCAGCTTTTCGCTTTGTCGGACATTTTTGCTATAAAAAAGGCTGTTAGCAAAAACCAACAGCCATTCGAGATCTTACAGAGACGGAAATTCAGGGTCCGATCAGGACGTTTAGATCACTCTGCGGAACCTTGAGATCGATCATCACGGCGTTCTGATCACGCTCGATCACCACATTCTCAACCATTCTCGCGTAAACCTTATTCTTTGGTTTATTTGAACGTCCAAGCAGGGACTTGCCGATCATTTGAAATCCGCTTAGGGTCATCTCCAGGTTTTCTGCGTCGGCGGTCTCAACCGTTTTTGCCATCAGAGCAACCATTGTGTTGCCATCGTTTACATCCATAGCGCCCTGAATCTGACGAATCGAATCAAGCGTGTTTCCGAGTTCGTCATTATCAAGTGTTATGAATTTTGAAAGTCCTTCCGGCAAAACCATACCCATGTTTGCGACCGAATTTGGCTTGCGCGTTAAAAGAGCCAAAACTTCACCGCCAACTCTCGGAGATTTATCTATCGATTCCTTGACCCGCTTTACAGTTCCGATCGCGAGCGTATTTTTGTCGTAATCAGTAACCGCGACCTCATTTTGAAGACCCTTTACCATCTTGTCTATGATCTTGCCGAGGAAGTCGTCCTTTGCCTTTGGTTTGTTCTTTTCGATCAATTTCTCCGTTGAAAAAATATAGATCGTTTTACCTTGGTATTTTTCTGTGTGGTATTTTCCGTTTGCGGCGATTCGGGCGAGCGCGATCATCGCCTTAGACTCAATATTGCCGCGGGTCAGGATCACCGGATCGAGATCGATCTCGGTTTCTGTGACGTTTTCGCTCTTTAAACCTATCGCGACATGCTTAAAATCCTTGAGATCCATTCCGACCTCAGATTTTACTTTTTCAATAAATCCGTTGAATTTATCCAATTTTTGTTGACTGCCGGATAAAATTTGCGGCAGCGCTTCCGATATCAGCCTCTCCGAATCAAGCGTGATCACGCCATCGGATTCCGGCAGAAGCATCGCCAGATCATTTATCGTGCTCGAAGACTCTCTCGCCTCAGCACTAAAAAAACCGATCCCGCTGAGCAAAAAAGCCAGCGCGACCAAAGCTACAATTATCTTGTTTCTCATTAAATAACCTCGTTATATTTGTTTGTCTCGAAAATTGATCCGACCAATATATAAAGATGTGCGAAATGCAGGTAAAAGTTGGCTGATATTTACTCCTCCGGGCCCTGTGGATCCACTTTTATTACCTCGAATTCAAACTGTAATTCCTTTCCGCGAAATATAAAACTCAGGTAATGCTCCCAAAATTTTCTGAGGAATCGAAACTTTGGTGCCTTTTGATCCAGATTTACGAGAAACTCAATTCCAACGGCCTTCCACAGATTTGTGATCGATACGTATGTGCTGACCGGCTTTAGTTTTATATCCGTATAGAAGTCAAATACCTGGCGCTCGGGTATAAAAGAATTAAATGAATATGAATTCAGATGATTTTTGTGGGTCGGGTCGGTCGCCCAGTCCGGATTTGTATAATGCGGTGCGACTAATTTTATACGCCCGCCATGTTTTGTGATCCGGTAAAGTTCCTCGATAAATGCGACGACATCCGGTACGTGCTCGACCACGTGCCGCGAGACAACAAGATCAAACTCGTCGTCCTTAAACGGATACGGCACCTCTCCAAGATCGTGTATAACGTCCGCGGCCGTTCGAGGATTGTTATCGAGCCCGATCGCACCCTCATATTTGTTTATGCCGCATCCGACATCCAGGATTTTTTCCACAAGGCATTATAAAGGGAACCGTAAAAGTTTGAGAAGCTGGAAAACGAAAAATGGGAAGAATTCACCACAGAGGACACAGAGAGCACGGAGAAAGAGAAGAATTTAAGGATGGACGAATATTTCTGAGCCCCGTAACAGATCAAACTTCATTTCCTCACGGTTTCCTCGATGTCCTCTGTGGCTAAAAGCCTCTTTCAAAAGCGATTTCTTAAAACGTCAATATGGCTGGGGGCCGGACGGTAGTTTGTCAGAACTAATTTTCTGACCGCCACATGTATGGCTCAGGCGACTCAGTCGGAACTCTTGGCTTCAGAAGTTCGCGCTCCTGATACCTGCGTCTTGCTATAAGCCTATGACGCTCTTTATCCGCCATGCGCTTGCGAAACCTGAAATACACGTAGATAGGAACCGCTACCATACCTAGAATCAAAGTTGTGATAAAAACAGCGAGCATAGGGAACGTTGGAAGTGCTTTTTAGTAGGTAAGAGTATAACATTGGTTCGCAAATATAGTTCATAACCGGGGGCGGGACGCCCTCAGGACAGCCACCGGGACGTTGGCGCTACAGTTCGAACAAAAAAACACTCCTCCTTTCGAAGGAGGGGTGCCCGAAGGGCGGGGCGGTTGAACCGTATTTTTACAAGATCTTGATACAACCGTTCTTTATCTCTATCTTAGAATTGGTCTTGATCGTCACCTCACCGCATTTCGTAACGATAACCGCGGTGTCGCCGCTACCTTGAATAGTCGCTGCGCCGGTTGTCGAGGCGCGGAATTCAACCGTCGTGGTTGAACCATTCTTCTTCACCTTAAATTTGTGAGTCTGCGAGTCCTTGTTGGAATACTTTATATAAACTGATGCGAATGCGTTGATCCCCAGAATAAAGACCAGCATCAAAGAAATTGTAATTTTCTTCATTTCTTTCTCCTTAAAAATATGTAGTTTTCAAGTCGTTAGCGGCTTGTAACTGAGGGAACGAATACCGTGATTATTTCTTGCAAGCGTTCGCGGTATTGATTAAATTCGAAGGGAAAAACACTTGGCGACCTTTGCGAAAACCCTTTGCGTTCCTTTGCGGTAAGAAGATTTAACCGCAGAGAAACGCAAAGGTACCCGCAAAGGGCGCAAAGAAGTTGGAGTTCAACCATATGAAAATATCTAAGTCAGTCTTATTGGCGCTATTCGCCTTTCTTTTTATCGGCTTCAAATGTTAAAAAACACTTGGCGACCTTTGCGAAAACCCTTTGCGTTCCTTTGCGGTTAAATTCTTTACCGCAGAGATCGCAGAGGTACCCGCAAAGGGCGCGAAGGAAGATAGAGAAGATAACCATATGAAAATCAGCAAACCGATCTTAATAACACTATTCGCATTTCTTCTTTTTGGATGCACGGATTCAGCGCCAAAAGATGAAGCAAAGGAAACACCTAACATCCACGTCGCCAATCCAGAAGCCCACGTCAAACAAACGCTTGTGAATATGTGGGACGCGATCGAGAAAGGTGATATTGATCGATACGCCACATACATACACCCCGATTTCACCCAGTGGGGCGAAACCGCAAAGACCCTGCGCGTCGGGAAAGCGGCGGAGGTTAAGGCGATCAAGGAATGGATAGAGGAGCCGACCAAGGTCCACACCGAGATGAAGGAACCAAAAGTGACCATCCGCGGCGATGTTGCCTGGATCACATACTTTTGGGAAGACGAAGGAACATCAAAGGGAGAACCATTCGCGAGTAAGGGAAAATCGACAAGGATATTTGTAAAGGAAGGTAATAAGTGGCTCTGTATTCATGGGCATTATACGCTGCTTGAGAATGAGAACAAATAAACGTCAAAAACGCCTTTTTGAGGTTAGACTCGCGAAACTCCCCTCCTCTGTTTCGAGATTAGACCCGCGAAACTCCCCTCCTCTGTTTGAGATTAGATCCGCGAAACTCCCCTTTTTTCGAAGGAGGGGTACGGCTTCAGCCGCGGGGTGGTTGCGACCGCGATGATCTGAGATTCTATAGGAAAATCAGACCACCCCGCCCTACGGGCACCCCTCCTAACTTTAGGAGGGGAGTTTTTTCGGACCTCATTTTAAAAATGGCAGTCACGCGTTTAGCGCCATATCTTCAAATATCTGCCAAACCAGTTTTGTACCCAAGGCTTTTTCAAACTTTCAATCGTCTTTTCCGTTCCCAACGCCTGGGTGATCTTCGCAAGCGTCGGATAAACGTGGACCGCTTCGTTTAGATCGGCGATCGAGAGACCGTGCTTCATCGCCACGGAGAATTCAGAAAGGAGCTCGCCCGCGTGGATACCGACTATCGTCACACCGAGGATCTTGTTTCCTTTTAAGACCAGCTTTGCAAAACCCGATGGGTCCCCTTCAGCTAAGGCGCGGTCGTTGTGAGAAAAAGGAACGCTGTAAACATCGACCCCGTCGCCATACCTATCGCGCGCTTCTTTTTCGATCATTCCAACGCGCGCGACTTCCGGTTCGGTAAATGTCGTCCACGGGACCACCCGATAATCCGTTTTGGTCATCAAGGGCCAAAACAAGAAGCAATTTTTCAGAACGATCTGGGCTTCGTAATCGGCCATGTGCGTAAACTGGAATTTGCCGTTTACATCGCCCGCGGCGTAGATGGCTTTGTTGGTT
>JABDJV010000021.1 GCA_013003295.1 Pyrinomonadaceae bacterium
GAATTTGCCTCGCAATTTTTCTTCACTTGTTTTTTGGAAGTATTTCGTTGCCGCGTCATCTTCGCCGCTAAAAAGTATGTCCTTGGCATCGCTAAAACTCATTTGTTTGATGGCATCGACAAAGACATCGATCGCAACCGGAACGGCTTTTTCTGCTGCTCGGTTCATCGCTAATTCGAACGCGTCAACCCGATCACGATAGCCCGCAAAGCTGGCGACCCGGGCGACTGATTTGAGCGATTTCGGCAAAGGGATCTTAACGTCAAGATTCTTGTAGAATCCATCCTCGACGCCCAAACTATCGACGGCAAACCGCACCCCCTTTGATAACGCTTCTTTAAGCCCCAAAGATATCTTGCTGTCTGATATGCCCTTTGTCGCCCGCCTCTGACTTCTTTTTGTCGGAGTCGGCGTAGGTTCCGGTTTGGCAGCGGTGTTATTGTCTTTTGGTTTGACGATCTTCCACCATTGTGCAGACACATCAGTCGGGGCCAATAGAATGATTCCGGCTAAAAACGAAACACCGATGATGCCCATCCAACGAGATTTTTTCATGATAATTCTCCTGTTTTTTGATAAAGGGGGGCGAAACTAATTTGTATGATGCAAAATAGTATAATTCAACTGCCTCAATTCGCCTAAACTTGGTTTGCGCTTCCGATTTCGCCTAAATGAGACAAATCGCACCATTCCCGTCTTTTTATTTGCCCGAAGTGTTCATAATTTAGCCAAAACGGCGTAAAATATGAACAGCCATGCGAATAATGTCCACTGTCTTAGCAGTCTTGATTTTAGTGACGGCGCTTTATTCCTCAGAAATAGTAAATGTACAACTTTCTGATGGAGAGATATTGAAAGGAAAGCTCCGCCTGCCTGAAAACCAAAAACACCCAAGTCGTTTGGTGATCTTCATTCACGGAACGGGCCCGTCAACCTATCTTGACCGACGAAAGATCGGCGGTGTCGATTTCAACTACTACGATCTGTTTGGTGAAGAGTTTAATCGCCGGGGAATAGGCTTTTTCTCATACAACAAACGCGGCGTTGCAATATCGGATAAACCTCCTCTCTACTATGAGATCGACCGCGAAAAATTCAAAAAGGCAGTGCCAAGTATCGAAACAGAGGATCTGTCGATGGCGATAGAGTTCCTGAGAAAAGACCCTCGCCTGAAAAAAGCCAAGATAATTCTGCTCGGTTGGAGCGAAGGAACAATCATTGCCTCAATGCTTGCCGGGATAAAAGAAAACCGGATCACGGCGTTGCTCCTAGCAGGATACGCCCACGAGAATATGGCCGACATTATAAAATGGCAGTTTTCAGGGGAATCATCGATGGTCAATCTCAACAAGGCCTTTGATAAGGACGGTGACCGAAAGATTTCAAGCGCCGAATATATTGGAAAAGACAGAGCCGCTGCAGCAATGCGTACCAGAGGATTAAAAAACGCAAAGTTTGAGCAGCTCGATATAGACAAAGACAGTTTTATCAGCGCAAAGGATTTTGGAAAGATTCTCGAGCCGAGATATAAGCTGCTCTCAGAAAAAATCGAGCAGAATGACGGTGAATGGATTTGGAAGAATTATTTTCGCGTCTCGACAAATTGGCTGGGTGAGCATTTCCAGCTTGAAGCCAATAAGACAAGGCTTTTGAGAGAAAAAAAACCGATTTTTGTATTTCACGGAACGGACGACGCAAGCACCGACATATATGGAGTTTACCGTCTAAGCAAGAGCTTTGCGGAACGGGGAAAAACAAATCTTCGAACGTATGTCTTCAAAGGACACAACCACGACCTGAACTTTCTCAGCTGGGCAGTTCGGAAAAAGATGCCGGAAGGCATTCGAATGATATTCGACGTTTCAGAACGAATGATCAATTGAACCGGCTAATTTGCTTTTCCTTGATTCGCTACCGCTTCCTGGAGTTTTTTGATTTCTTCGGGGTCTCCGAGGTAATAGCTCCTGATCGGTTTTAGATCCGCGTCAAGCTCATAAATTAGCGGAATTCCGGTTGGGATATTCAGTTTAACGATCTCTTCTTCAGGAACGTCATCCAAGTACTTTACCAAGGCCCGCAGCGAATTCCCGTGTGCCGAAATCAGTATCTTTTTCCCTTCCTTGATCTTGGGAGCGATTTCGTTTTCCCAATACGGAAGAAATCGGTCCACCGTGTCTTTCAGACATTCGCTCAATGGAAATTCATCTCCATCAAAATTCGCGTATCGGGGGTCATTTCGAACATTTCTTTCGTCATCTTCTTTAAGTTTTGGCGGAGGCACATCATAGCTCCTACGCCATATATGCACCTGTTCCTCACCGACCTTTTCCGCCATCTCTTTCTTGTTCAGGCCCTGCAGATCTCCGTAATGGCGCTCATTCAAACGCCAGGATTTTCGTACCGGAAGCCACATCATGTCCATTGCATCGAGAACAATGTCCAGCGTTCGGATTGCCCGCTTCAAAACCGAAGTGTATGCAAGGTCAAATGTAAATCCTTCTGCTTTAAGGGTTTCCCCAGCTTTTCTGGCCTCTTCTCGTCCCTGTTCGGTCAGATCAACATCTGTCCATCCCGTGAATCGATGGGTTTTGTTCCATTCGCTTTGTCCATGTCGTATTACAACCAATTTATACATAATTTTTGTAGACCGCCTTTTTCCTAAATAATAGATGGTGAGACTGAATTGTTCAATTGAGCCGTTTTTCTTCCTTCTTCTTTCGTCTCTCGACTTTCCGATTCTGTAAATATG
>JABDJV010000024.1 GCA_013003295.1 Pyrinomonadaceae bacterium
CGGTGGACACGACGGGCATAAGGGGCACGGCGGAAGTGGTTGTCATGATGAATCAGAAAAAAAAGAAGAAGGACAGACACACTCCGCACAAGAACCTGATGGCGAACATCACCATTAGGTAGTTAAAAGGAGGAACGCTATGAAAGCGAAGCGAATAATGACGGAACGTGCGTTCCAGAATCTTTTTGGAAACGTCCAAGGAGGCTCGTTTACGATTAGGCATAAAGATGGCAAAGAAGAAATTTACGGTGACGGAAAACCGCTATTTACGATCGTGTTGAAGAGCGAAAATGTTCTTGATCTTGTCAGCGGCGATATGTTGATGACTTTTGGCAAGGCGTATATGGAAGGTCGAGTGGATGTAAAAGGAGATCTCGCCGATCTGATTTCCCTGGCAATACAAAACGGCTTAATGTCCGCGGTCCACCGTAAGACTGAGACGCGCCTAGTTACTCCAATCCTGGGCAGGTTCCGATCACAAAAACGAGAGAAGAAAAATATTGCGCATCACTATGACATCGGCAACGATTTTTTTGGGCTGTGGCTAGACGATTCGCTGACATATTCCTGCGGCTACTTTCAAAACGTTTCAGACACGATCGAACAAGCGCAACTACAGAAAATCGAACACTCTTTAAGGAAGCTGAGGTTGAAACCCAACGAATCCGTTCTCGATATCGGATGCGGCTGGGGCAGCGTGGTAATACGAGCCGCGGAACAGTTTGGTGCAAGAGCGACCGGAATCACATTGAGCCAAGAGCAAATTGCCGGTGCTTCTGATGCGATCGTTTCGCGTAGATTACAGGACAAGGCAGATGTCCGGCTAATGGACTACGCAGCGTTAGCTAAGGAAGGACAAAAGTTCGACAAGGTAGTAAGTATCGGAATGATCGAGCATGTCGGGAAAGAGCACCTAGCAGAGTTTATCGATCATTTGGAAAATTTGCTCAAGCCGGGCGGTTTGGCTTTGCTACATTTTATAACCGCTGTCAACGAAGGGCCGATCAACGGTTGGATTGAGAAAAACATCTTTCCGGGCGGTTACATTCCCACGCTTTCTGAGATTGTAGCTCGTATAACTGACCGTGATTTCCGTGTTTGGGATGTGGAGAACCTCGCACCCCATTACCGAATGACACTTGACCATTGGTCCGAACGATTCGAGAACGCTGTGCCGTCCGTGCTCGAAAGGTTCGATGAGAAGTTTGTCCGGATGTGGCGTCTTTACCTGCGTGTTTCGTCCGCCGCTTTTAAAGAAGGCGAAGTCGAAGTACATCAGATTCTTGTTTCGCGTGGTAAGCCGGTTAATCTCCCGCTGACTCGCGATGACCTCTATAGGAGCGAAAGCAATGTTGAACATAAAAGTCGTTAGCTGGTCGTTAGGAATATTTGCCGCAATCAGTTTTGTTTTGTGTGTTCTTTACGGCCTGATTACGCCTGAGAGCATTCATATGCATGAATTTTTGGAAATGGCATTGCCTGCGTTTAAGTGGCTGACTTTCTGGGGGTTTTTGTTGGGTTTGGTTGAAAGTTTTCTGTTCGGCGCATATGCGGGAATTGTTTTTGTTCCAATCTACAATTTTCTTTTCAAACGCTGGGGAATAACGGCGCGGTCTACTTGAGTCTTTTGGAATGAAAAAGCATTTGTTCGTACTGTTTGTCTGCCTCTTTGTGGTTAACATCGGCTTTGGAATCACGCTGCCAGTTTTGACCTTTTACACTGAACGCCTGGCATTGGAAGAAGGAGTTTCAAAAAGTGCAATTTCATTGCACGTTGGACTTTTGACAAGTGTTTATGCGGTTATGCAGCTCGTTTTTGCACCTTTATGGGGCAGGATTTCCGACAGTGTAGGTCGCAAACCTCTTCTTTTATTGGGAATTGCCGGCTACGCAGTTGCACAGGTCCTGTTCGGGTTGGCCTCAAATCTATGGCTTCTCTATTTGGCACGAATCGTTGGAGGCGCATTCTCCGCCGCTACACTTCCAGCTGCCGCGGCTTATGTTTCGGACAGAACCAGCGGCAAAAACCGAAACCGCGGAATGGCCTGGCTGGGCACGGCCGCGAGTCTCGGAGTAGTGATAGGCCCGGCTCTGGGCGGCTTGCTGGCAAGGCGCGACTGGCATTTTCGTGCGGAAATTGGCCATTTTGTCGCCGATAGTTTCTCTATTCCATTCTTTGCGGCCGCAGCATTGGCGTTAGCGGCAGTAGTGTTTGCGATTAAATGGTTGCCGGAATCGCACTTTGTGAATTCGAACTCGAAGGCCGCTAAGGATGCAAAGCTTGGCTGGCGAGATCTCGAGCTCAGGTTACGTCCACTGCTAATCTTGGCGTTCCTGGGCCAGTTCGGATTGGCTTTATTCGAGGCGATGTTTGTCCTTTTCGCGAGTGCGAGGTTCGATTTCGGCCCCCTCGAAGTTGGGGTAATTTTTGTTATCTGCGGACTTGTAATGGCTGTCTTTCAGGGGCTATTGGTCGGATATCTTTCCGGTCGCATCAGTGAGTCCCGCCAGATTGTTGCTGGCTTCATTTTGATGGGTTTGAGCCTTGGTTTAATGGCGGCGACAAAGATTAGCGAGACGGTATTTCTGCTTGTCGGATCATTCGCCCTGGGAATGGCGTTGATTGCGCCAAATCTTTCGGCGCTCGTTTCGAAAAGGATGGATCGTTCGAATACCGGTGCCGCACTTGGAATTCAGAGCATGGCAAATAGTTTGGGCCAATCCGGCGGACCAATTGTTGGCGGTGCCTTGTTTGTTTTTAGCGTTGGGATGCCATTCCTGGTAACGGGCGGGCTACTGCTTGCAACAGGTTTGATCGTGGGTTGGCAGGCAGTGTTTCCTTCTCAGATCAGACGAAAATTTGGGTAGTTAGAGAATTAGCGTTGACGCCATAACAAGGTGTGAATGCCGATCGCGATTCGCGTTGCCGGGTATAGATAAGATGGAATACGTTTGGATAATATGGTCACTTTTGATGCTGGGCTTGTGGACGCTTATTTTCTATTTCAAGCGGGATTACAGAAGAATCATGCTGCCTGTAAGCCTTGTAACGATGCTTTTTGGGCTCACCGAACCGCTGTTTGTACCTGAGTATTGGTCACCCCCCTCGCTTTTTGATCTGGCGGCCAGGACCGGATTTGATTTAGAGAGTCTTATTTTTTCATTTGCGATAGGCGGAATTGGTTCGGTTATTTATGGGGTGCTTGTTCCTTACAAAATGGCGCCAATGGGCGACGAGACAAAGATGCTCGGACGTCATCGATTTCACATTCCAATTTTGCTCTTTCCATTCTTTTTATTTCCGGTACTGAGTGTAAGCACGAATCTTAATCCGATCTATGTCGGGATTATCACGCTTATTGTGAGTTCCCTGGCAACATTGTACTGCCGGCCAGATCTCAAGGGGAAAATATGGATTGGCGGCATGATGTTCGCAGTTTTGTACTTCTTCTATTTCGGAAGCGTCCTATTATTTTTTCCCGATTACGTTTTAAACCATTGGAACCTAGACGATCTCTCCGGGTTCTTTGTTTTAGGTATACCAATTGAAGAGATACTCTTCGGATTTTCATTCGGCATGTATTGGTCGAGTGTGTTTGAACACGTTAGTTGGAGCGCAATCCGGCAGGAGCGACAAGTGAAAATATGAGAAAAACTAAAGTAGCTGTAAATGGAAATGGAGTTATTGGAAAACGCGTTGCGGACGCGGTATCTCTGCAGGATGACATGCTCCTCTCAGGGGTCTGTGATGTCTCGGCCGACTGGCGAATTCGGGTGGCCGCATCGAACGATTATTCTGTCTACGCATTTGATGAAGCGTCGGGCGAACAAATGAAAACGGCAGGAATTGATGTTCAGGGCTACCTACCCGATTTGATGGCGGCCTCGGATATTGTAGTTGACTGCACACCGAAAAACATTGCCGCTCAAAATATTGAACATTACAAGAATGCAGGGCTGAAGTTTATCGTCCACGGAGGCGAAAAGCATGAAACAACCGGTCATTCCTTTAGTGCCGAAAATAACTACCAATCCGCGATGGGTAGAGATTCCACACGGGTTGTGTCGTGCAATACGACTTCAATTGTAAGAACTCTAACCGCCCTAAAAAAAGCCGGATTACTAAAAAGAGCCCGCGGAACGCTATTGCGCCGCGCGACAGATCCTTGGGAAAGCCACCTCAACGGCATCATGAATACGCTGGTTCCCGAAAAAGATATTCCGAGTCATCAGGGTCCGGATGCTCAAAAGGTTGATCCGGAATTAGACGTGATCACGATGGCGGTAAAAGTGCCGGAGACCCTTAGCCATCTGCATTACTGGAACGTGCAGCTCACAAGAAATTCTTCAAGAGAGGAAATATTGGCAGCTTTTGCCAGTTCTACTCGAACTGCGTTCATTAATTACTCAGATGGATTGTCCGCAAATAACGCGATCAAAGAACTGATGCTGGGCATCGGACGTCCGTACGGGGACATGTATGAAGTTGCGATGTGGGAAGACATGCTAAAGGTGGTGGATGACGAACTATTTTACGCATACGTAGTGGATAATCAGGCGATTGTGATTCCAGAGACAATTGATGCAATCAGGGCACTGACCGATCTCGAAGCCGACGGTTCTAAATCCATTGAGAAAACTAATTCTAGTTTAGGAATCAGCGGGAGCTTTTTCGAAAACATGCTTTAGTGGCCGCCTGAATGTCGGACCACCGCGCTCTGCCTTCATTTCAATGTTAGAAAGTCGAGCTAAAACTCTCAGACTAATTTTTCTTAATCCTGCGTTTATTTTTGAGGCAGTAAGTTGAGAATCAAGAAACCAATGAGATGCAACGGAAGGTTGAGGCCGGAAGTAGATCTCTAAATCTAATTAGGTGAATTAAATGTCAAAACAAATAGACCCGATATGCGGCATGGCTGTCGATACGGACGATGCAGCAGCGAGTGCAGTGCGTGACGGCGAGACATTCTATTTTTGCTCGAATGCTTGCAGTGAAAAGTTTGCCGCGCAGTCGCAGAGTAAAGCTAGCAGTGGGTCGGAAAAGCTCAACGATCATGCTGACAACGGCTCGCATTCGGTTGCGGATATCCACACCGTCGCTAAGCCCAAAACCAGCTACAAGGATCCCGTATGCGGGATAATGTTGGACCTGGAAACCGCCACAGCAAAGATAGAAAGCGATGGCAAGACTTTCTATTTTTGTTCGGATAAATGCAAATCGACCTTTGAATCTGGCGCGAAAGCGGAACAGGTCGAAGGCATTAGCCGACAGGCACCACATTCCGAATCTGATCCAAGCGGTCATCATGACCAATCCAAATCCGATTCGGTAACTGAAACTACGCACAAAGATCCCGTTTGCGGCATGGTGGTCGATCCGGGATCTGCGGCAGCAAATCGTGACATAGACGGCACGACCTACTACTTCTGTTCGGATGCTTGTATTCAGAAGTTTGACAAGGACCCGGATCAATACTTGAAAGCGGGCAAAGATACGGAACCGGCAGTTGAAATGGAGGGCGTTGAATACACATGCCCAATGCATCCTGAGATAGTTCAGGACAAACCTGGCAGC
>JABDJV010000035.1 GCA_013003295.1 Pyrinomonadaceae bacterium
ACATGGTGCGGCCCGTGCATACAGGCATTTCCATCACTGACGGAGTGGCACAAAAACCTTGAAGAGAAAGGTTTGGTCATTTTAGGAATCACAAGGTATTATGGCGAGGCTGAGGGAACAAAGGTTGATAATATCGCCGAAATAGATTTTCTTAAACGGTTCAAGAAGAACTACGGTTTGCCGTATCGGTTCGTTGTCGCTAATAATCAGCAAAATCAATATGCTTACGGAGCAACCGCACTGCCCACGGCGGTCCTTGTCGACAGAAGAGGAATCGTCAGATATGTCGTAACCGGCGGAAGCAGCAGTCGTGAAGAGGAGATCCACAAGGAGATCCTTAAACTTTTAGAAGAATAGCAGGTTCCCACCCGATGTTTTTTTGATGTCGATAAAGCCGAAGAAATCCAAAACACAAAATTTTTATGATCGCATTGCAGAGGTGCACCATTTTGCGCTTCAGATAAACGGTTATGAAAAATCGGTTGCAAAATATTTGCGCTCGCTTGATTTGCAGATCGATTCTGATTCGGTGGTTTTAGACGCCGGCAGCGGAACGGGAATCGTATCAAAAGGGTTTTACCGGGCTGGATTCAAACCGAGGAAGACAATTGCGCTCGATCTTTCCCGAAACTCTTTGGAAGTCGCGAGAAAACAGGTCTTAAAAGAAAGGTCGGACGTATGGGACAGTATTTGTCATGTGCAAGGCAATGTTCTCTCGCTCCCTTTTGAAGATGCTTTTTTTGACACAGTCCTTACGTGCGGGGTTCTCGAATATATCCCGCTCGATGAAGGACTAAGGGAAATGGCGAGGGTATTGAAGCCCGGCAGCAAACTAGTGCTGATCCCGATCAAACCTTCGATCGTGGGCTCGGTTCTGGAGTTTTTGTACAAATTCAATGCTCATCCGATCAAGGATGTTAAGCGTGTTGCGCAGAAATATTTTAATGTGCTCGGCGACTTCAGATTCCCAATTACAGAGCCGATCAGCTGGTCTAAAATGATATTCCTCCTTGAGAAAAAGTGAGCAAAACTCATCCTCTTATAATTGCTCATCGCGGTGCTTCGGCTCTTGCACCTGAGAATACGCTCGCGGCATTCAGGCAGGCGATCGACGATGGTGCTGAAGGGATCGAATTTGATGTTCGGCTTTCAAAAGATCGAATTCCGGTCGTTTTTCATGATTCCCGGCTTATACGAATCTGCGAAAGAGATGAGAAGGTTTCTGATCTTACCTACACCGAACTCAGACAACTCGATATCGGTTCGTGGTTTAATGCAAAAAACCCGGCACTCGCACAGAATATATATTCGGGCAGTAGAATTGAAAGCCTTGAGAATACCCTCAAGTTTCTTAGTACCTACAGGGGCGTCATCTATATTGAGCTAAAATGCGACGATGAGGACGCAGGCCGTTTGACCGAGGCGGTTTGCAAGGTAATTGAGACTTCCCCGCTTTTGCCTCAGATGATCGTGAAAAGCTTCAACCTCGACGTGCTTCCGCTCATTAGCAATTATTGTTCGACGGCGATGACCGCCGCGCTCTTCGCACCGGAAGCGAAGACGATCCTGCGAAAAGAAAGAAGACTCATTGATGTAGCAAAAGAGTTAAAGGCAAGCCGGCTTTCACTTCACTTTTCCCTGGCAACAAAAAAGCTTATAAAAAAAGCGGATACTGCGGATCTGCCGGTAACTATCTGGACGGCGGACAGCCCGCGTTGGGTAAAACGGAGCATTCGGCTCGGCATCGATCAAATAATTACAAACGACCCTGCGAGGCTGCTAAAACGACGCTATGATGTTTTAAGAAAGGGTTCGATTCTCGTTTGAGATTATCCGGTATTTTCCCGCTTCTATTGCAGCCTTTCTTTTAGAATTCCATTCTTGCCAGCATCGTTTCGAATGCTTAAACTTCTCATTAAAATTGATCAGGTTTGAATCGCAATTATAATTGGAGATTAAATGAAATTTTATAACGACATTATTGATCTTGTCGGCAAAACACCTCTGGTGAGAATCAATACGTTAAGTAAACAACGCGGGATCAAGGCGCAGATCTTTGCAAAAATGGAGAGCCTTAATCCGGGTTATTCCGTAAAGGACCGGATCGGCATATCGATGATCGAATATGCTGAAAAAGAAGGAACTCTTAAACCGGGTGGAACGATCATCGAAGCGACCTCGGGCAACACCGGTATCGGGTTAGCGATCGCTGCAGCAACGAAGGGCTACAAATGTATTTTCGTTTTGACGGAAAAGGTTTCGTTTGAAAAAACGCGCTACCTAAAAGCACTGGGAGCCGATGTTGTCGTTTGCCCGGCTGCGGCAAAAGCAGGCACACCGGATCACTACGTTGAAACCGCACGGCGTATTCACCGCGAGACTCCAAATTCCTTTTATCCCGATCAATACAGTCATCCGGCAAATCCTTTGGCCCATTACCAAACGACCGGGCCCGAGCTGTGGGAAGACACGGATGGAAAGATCACCCATTTTGTCTCCGGTATTGGAACGGGCGGAACGATCAGCGGAACCGGAAGGTATTTAAAAGAGAAAGATCCATCGATCCAGATCATCGGCGCCGACCCCTATGGATCGATCTTTAAGACATATAAAGAAAGCGGACACGTGCCGGAAGCGACGCCATATTTGGTCGAAGGGATCGGGCAATGCGCACCGACGGAAAACGCAGACATGAAAGTCATTGACCGGATCATAAATGTGACCGATCGGGATTCGTTCGAGCTCGCCCGTCAGTTGGGCCGTGTGGAAGGGATATTCTGCGGCGGATCGACCGGAACCAATTTTGCGGCTGCCCTTGAAGTAGCGAACGGTCTGGATGAAAACGCGGTAGTGGTTTTCATAGTTTGCGATACCGGTGAGCACTATCTCACAAAATTTCACTCCGATGAGTGGATGAAGGAAAAACTTTTGCTAGAGCCGCAGAGGATTACCGCTGGTTTGATCGCCGAAACAAAACGCAAGACCGTCGAGGAAGATTTGATCTACGCGGACCCGGATGAGATCGTCCGGGATGCGTTAAGGAAAATGCACGAAGCCTCGGTGACCCAAATTCCAGTACTAAAAGAAAGAAGATCTGTCGGTTCGCTAAAAGAAAGCAATGTGCTTGCTAAATTGCTGGAAGACAAAAGCTTACTGGATTCAAAGGTAAGTGAAGTAATGGATGAAAGTTTTCCGGTAATGGATGTCGATGCAAGCTTTGATGAAATTAAAGCGAGCCTTAGGAAAGCGCCGGCAGTTTTGATCGAAGATTTTAAGCGGATCACGAGCATTATCACCAGAACGGATCTTTTAGATTTGCAGAGTTAATGACCTGAATGACATAAAGATGCCAAAAGCCGAAAACTAGGCAAATATTTTAGGATCTCGCTGTCATTAATTAGGGTGTGCGGCGGGATTTTTTGTTGAGACATGGACGAATACAAGCTAATAATTAACGGTGATCAGGAGCATATTCTCGACGACGAGATCGTTACGGTCGGTCGTGCGCCTGATAACCTCATTTCGTTCTCCGACGATCCGAACGTCTCCCGGTATCATGCCGAAATCGAAAAACGCGGCGATGAGTACTGGGTGATAGAGCTCGGAAGCTTTAACGGGTCAACTCTAAACGGCGAGGAATTTGAGGGCGAAAAGCCTCTTTTCGACGGGGACGAACTCGTATTTGGCGGCACGAGCGAGATCAGGGTTCTAGTGGAAGAAAACGAAGAAGAGGATGAGGAAGAGGAAGAATCCGAGGCTGAAGAACAGGAATCGCCAAAACCTGATGCTGACGAACCGGAAAAGAAGCCGTCCAAAATGCCGGTGATGCTGATTGTCGCTGCTCTTGCGGTTGGGTTGGCAGTGATCCTCGTTGCAGCAGCCGGATTGTTTTATTTCACCCGTCAACCGAGCACGGCTTCCGCCTGCGATGCCCAGGCCTCGATAACCAGTCCGGGAAGTGGTGAAACGATCACCGAGCCGACCAATGTCGAGATCGATCTGCAAAACGGTGAGTGTGTATCGGCCGTCAGCTACCGGATCGAGGGAAAAGAATTTGCCCGCGCAACCAGTCCGCCATTTTCAGTTTCTGTAAACCCGGATACATTCCCCCAATTTGCCGATGGTTTGAATCGAAACCTAAAAGCCGTTTTGCTGGACCCGGAAGGAAAAGAAATCGACCAATCGAGAGAAATAACCCTCTTTATGGAAACGATCGTAACCGAAACACCCGAAGAAACTCCTACCGGCCCCAATGTTCCGATACCACTTGACCCGAAAATTCCGACTCAGACCCCAACGACTGCCAGTGTCTCGTTGAGCGATTCGGTAAAGATGTCTGAAAATACGATCAAGCAATTCTCCGGCAGCTTCCAATATAATGCCCGGAATCCAAACTTCCTCCGCGAAGTAAACCGGCTGACCGCCGAGTATGTAGAAAAGGGCTATTACGCCAGAGCAAAAAAATATCGCGATGTGATCAATATCCAGTACATCCAGGAGCGAAGTCTTGATCCGCCGCTTCCCTACATTCTTGGGATGAGCCGCAGTAAATTTAAGCTGGAAAACAGTCCGGAGGGTGTCGGAATCTGGAAGATGTCAAACGAATTGGTTGCATCAAAGGGTTATAATGGACTTTGCAGGGAAACAATCGAAGCACCGAATCAGCGCTGCGCCGCAATTGCTTCGGCCGCGTATCTTGAAGAGATAATCATCAATGTTTTCGACGGGGATTTTATTTATGGTATTGCGGCATTCGGCATGACTACCCAGCAAGCTGAATCGTGGAAGGCGAGTTTGCCGGCAGACCCTGCGCAGCGGGCGGATTTTTGGAACGTGATAAAATCCAGGCGTCAAAGGGAGCAGGTGGTCAGGTTTTTTGCTGCGGCGATGGTCGCCGAAAACCCGCAAAAATTTGGCCTGAGAAACGATCGGCCTCTGTCGGATCTGTATAAGGTTTATATGAGGAAATAGTACAAATAAAGGATGCTTGAAGTAGTTTTAACATACCCCACGGAATATGGTTCGGAAGAGATCGTTATCGATAAAGATAAAACGTCGTTCGGACGCGGCAATGATGCCGAATATCGGTTTGAAGATAACGGCCTTTCGAGACTCCATGCAAGTATATTCAGAGAGGGGGATGACGTCTGGATCGTCGATGAATATTCGTCCAACGGGACCTTTGTCAACGGGGAGGAAGTTTCCTATAGCGGAACGCCTCTCCGTGATGGCGATCTGATCAAGATCGGAAACCACACCAAGCTAAAGGTCCGCGTCAATGATCGCCCCGTCGAAAAAAAAGCTTCTGTGCAGGCTCAATCAACGCCTGCGACCGCCGCAAGCACCGTAAGCTCTGAAGAGCAAGCATCGGTTTTGATACCCCTGGCGGTAACCGCTTTCGCTTTGTTTATCGTCGTTGGCTCTCTCGGCTTTATTGGCTATATGGTCTATGCCGGCGGCGAGAAACAGACGGTTCAGAATTCACGTGAGACCGAATATATACCCGTTGACGATTTGATCGAGTCCAATTCTGATGGCGTCCCGGACACGAACCAAACCCCCGAAAACCCTACCGTCCCGAACCCTATCCCTGAAACTACGGGAACCGATCCGGGACCTCCGACGTCTCCGCCCGAAACAAATACGGAATTGACCGATTCACCGACATCCAGCGGCCAAAAGATAAACGCCAACCTTCCTACGGGAAAAAAGTACTTACAAATGACTGATGACGAGAGGAATCGTTATATCACTGTGAAAGCCATGAAAGTCGCGCGGATGATCGGGAATCGAACAACGACTACGATTCCCCCGTTAGCGGTAGCGAGAATCAGAGGGTTCGCTGACGCCTATGCAAAAAGAATCAATGTTCCTCGAAAAGGAGGCTGCAAATTCTTCGATAACCTTCAGGCCACATATGAACGGGCAAACAAAAACGCTCCCTTCATCGTCAAGGCTTTCAATCAGCAGGGGATCGATCCGCAGATCGGCCTCTACCTGGCGATGATCGAATCGGAACATTGCGTTTGCCTGCAAAGCCCGACCGGTCCGCTGGGTATGTTCCAGTTTACGACCGCAACCGGCAGAAATTACGGGTTGAATACGCGTCGAAGCGCAACACCCGCAAATCCTGACGAGCGATGCGAACCCCGGCCGGCGGCGACGGCGGCAGCTAAATATATGAAGTACCTGACCGGCCGCTATGGAACCGGCCCATCCAGCGTTCCGCTGGCAATCGGGAGTTACAACAGCGGCGAAGGCGGCTTGAGTAAAAACTTGAGAATCGCGCTCGAATCAAACAATGGATTGCCGCGCGATTTCTGGACCATGATCGCATATGGAGATAAGCTTTCAAAACAATTTCAATCGGAGAATTTTAAGTACGTACCAAAATTTTTTGCTGCGGCCATAATTGGCGAGAACCCGCGGGACTTCGGGATGACTCTGCAACCTCTTTCCATGTCCGGCGGATAGTTTCATATATGCCTGAGCTCTACCTCAAATATACAGACGAAAGTGATATCGAAAAAAGGATCCTGGTTGAATCCGAAGATTTTTTTCTGGGCCGCCACTCCGAAAACGACCTCACCGTCGCAAACCCAAAACTTTCCCGTACCCACGCCAAGATCGAGCGCTACGACGATGTCTATCTCCTGTCTGATTTCGATTCCAGCAATGGCACAAAACTTAACGATTTCGAAGTTACCGAACCGACAAAACTAGCGCATGGCGACATCATCGACCTCGGCGGCGGATTAGTCATTGAAGTGGAGTTTTTTTCGGATGAGCCGGAGCAAGAATATGATCC